>CAXBLS010000102.1:0-12683 GCA_963976585.1 uncultured Kordiimonadaceae bacterium | reverse complement strand
GGGTTAATTTTGGAATGAGAATAAAATTCTACGTCAAATTTTTATAAATAATTGCAATTACTTAGGCGATTTTTGGCGAATTTAGATAGCGTTCAGAAAAGTAATGATTAAAATTTGAATTAATATTTATCAATGGATTCAAGGAGATGATTTTTATTAATATGTTAAGTAACATTTCTTTTATTTTCTGCGTCTGCTAATTTTCTTTTTTGCAGAAAAAATATTTTAAAACGTGACAATTTACCCCGAACATCTTAGATTTTTAAAGATTTGCAAGCCAATACAATCAAAGAAATCATCCATGAACGATTCAAAACCATTTGATACGACCACCCCTCTTCCCCACAAAGATGCGTTCTTTCCACTTAAGGGAGTTTATCTAAATGCCGGTGTCCAACATCCTATTAGTCGGGCCAGCGTCAATGAAGCATGCAAATATTTGACATATAAAGGATTTCATACGGATATTGATATTGATCCGCTTACTGTGCGTAAAGAAGTTCTGGTGAAGTTTGCCAGTCTTATAAATGCGAGATGCGAAGATCTTACTTTTGTCGGCAGCACAACGGTAGGGGAAAATCTGATCCTTCAAGCTCTCGAGTTGAATATAAAGGGTGGTGAGGTTATCACTGATGATCTCCATTATTTTGGTTCTTATCAAATGTATGGTGAATTAAAAAAGCTTGGCGTCAATGTTATTACGATTAGAAGCAAAAACGGGACCATAGACTATAAAGACTATGAGGCTGCTGTGACAGACGAGACAACCCTGATCGTAATATCCGGTGTATCGACCTTCAACGGCCACCAGCATGATGTAAAACGTGTCTGTGACATTGCCCATGCCAAAGGTGCCCTAGTTTACGTTGACGGAATACATCAGATTGGCGCCACCCCTTTTGATGTGCAGGATAGCGGTGTTGATTTTGCATGTTGTGGCGCATTTAAATGGTTGATGGCAGATCAAGGACTCGGCTTTTTATATGTAAGCCCAGACAGGTTTGATAGAATTAAAAGACCTTGGTTCGGAAAACGTCAGGTGCGAAACCTTGTAACCCATGTTTTCCCCGGTGACGACATTACTAACGATCAAAATATCTATGAATATGAACTTGAAGAAAGCACTGAAGGATATTTTGCCGTTTGGTCTGAGCCAAGGATCATCATCGCTCAGCTTCGCGCGTCGTTGCAGTATATCCTAGATGTTACGGTTGAGCGGATTTGCCAGTACCGGCAACCGATGTTGCACTATATTAGAAAAGAAATCGAAGCTATTGGATTTAAGTGCCTCTCGCCAGCGGATAGTATTACTCCTATTCTGGCATTTGAATGCAGAGATGCCAATAAAAGATTAGGGCCACTTTTTGAAGACGCCAATATAAAAGCCAGCCTCTATAAGGGGCATTTCAGGGTCGCAGTATCCGTATATAACGACATTGACGATGCAATTAAGTTAGTGGAAACATTGAAGAGACTTGGTTAAACTTTGTAATTCTTGTACCAATTCGCGAAGTTTTCTTCTTCGATAGGCTCACTGATTAGAAAGCCCTGAAACTCGTCGCAATTATGTTCTTTCAGTATTTCGAACTGTTCTTCGCTCTCAACACCCATAACTACAACACGAAAATCCATACTTTTACCAAGCATAATGATAGATTTTAAAATCGCTGTACTTTTTTCATCAGCGGGAACATCATTCAGAAAATGACGATCAATTTTAATCTCATCCACCTTAAGGTCTCTCAATACAGATAGGCTTGAAAATCCTGAACCAAATCCATCAATGGATAACTTATATCCGTATGATTTAATCTCCGACATTAATGCTGAAGCAAGTGCCACATCATGAGTTATTATATTCTCACTTATTTCCAGAATAACATTGTCTGCATTATTGCCATCCGAAGCAGTAAGATCATGTAATGTTGATAAAAGTGACGCGCCATTTTTAAACTGTACATCGGAAATATTGACCGATATGGGAAGATCTATTCCCTGTGCTTTCCATTCAGCGCTTATCGCTTGTGTTTTTGCTAGTACCCAGTCACCGATTTTCAAGATCAAATTGCTGTTCTCAGCAACAGGAATAAATTCATCAGGCGTGACAATATTTCCTTCGCTATCACGCATGCGAACCAGCGCTTCAACGCCGCAAATAGCCCTTGTTTTGGTGTCAATCTTTGGCTGAAGAACCAGCACGAAGCTTTCAGTAGCAAGGGTTTCAAGAATAGAGGCTTTGATAACTTCTTGCTCTGCTATCCGTTCACCAAGATCCTGATTAAAGTAACAAAAGCTATCGTCGCCTTTTGGTTTTGCCATTTGTAGTGCGGTACTTGCGCTTGTCATTATTTCATCAGCTTCCACGCTGTCGGTCGGCACAAGGACAATACCAATACTTGTTGATGGTGATATTTTTATTCCACCAATTTCACAGTCAAGCGCGAGATAATCACGCACCTTGGTCATAACGATATGTATATCTTCTTGTTTTTGGATGCTATTTGCGACGATAACAAACTTATTATCTTCAAAATGAACGGCTGAATCGAGATCCCATAAGCAGTTTTTGAGGCGCGAGGCCATCAGTTGCAAAAACTCTCCCTTACCTCCTTCCCCAACAAGCTCTCCAATTCCATGTAGATCATTGATCTCAATAAGAAGAACACCTGAGCTCGATGCATTTCTTCTAATTTGGATCAAAGTATCTTTCAGAAGTGACCACAGATATGCACGGTCTGGAAGACCGGTGATGGGATCATATTGAATTGGATCTATCATAAATTTACAGTCTGTTTTGTTAAGAGGATTTAGTTTTCTGCAAGCAATTGTTCAAATGTTTTGTTGAGGATCGGATATTTTCGCCAGTCTTCATGGTCGAAATGCCACCATTCATTGGACACCACCTTGAAGCCTTCCGCTTCGATGACCGTCCTTAGGAGATCACGGTGCCAGCGTTCCAGTGACGTACCGCCAAGATATTCTGGATAAGACCGGTCAGACATTTCATCGTAGGTGCCAACCATTTTAATAACTTCATCGGTATCCAAGTCATAAAGAGTGAGGTCAACCGCACTGCCCATATTATGTTTTGACCCACTTTTCGGGTTGGCAACGAAATCACGTTCTGGTCCTTCGGTCGCATCCCAAAATATTTTGGTCACATACCATGGCCGATAGGTATCGTGAATGAGCAATCCGAATCCCATTTCATTAAAGCGTTTATTTGCGCGGTTCAGAGCCATCAAAGCCGGTCTTTGGAAAAAACTTTTTGCCTGAGAATACGTAGGAACATCAAGAAAGTTGTTTTTTGTCGCGTAGCGAATATCAAGTTTTACATTTTCAAGAACGGTTGTTACATCCACAAGATCAGCTTCACGAAACTCCCCCTCTTGAATAGGCGGCGTCGCGGCAAGCGCATCTTCAGTATATTCTTCAATACTCTTATCGAGGCTCACTTTAAATGTGTCGCCATTACCGGGTTCTATATTATTTCTTGCGTATGATTGTCCATTAAGCAACACGGCTTTGGTTTTTTTATTTTCATCATACTGGAAGAGTAAATTTGCACTTCCCCCAATCTGGCTATAGCTAAAATTTGATGGTGAAATTTCTGTGAGCTGCCAAATTTTCAGGTTTTCAATATTTTGACCATTGGCAGGAGGATTAAAAAGAACCTCTAAATGGCCCTCATTTTCGCGGATCAGTAATTTTTGATCTTCTAAAATATATTCACCGTAAAGAGGCGTCCACTTTTCCGGCGCTGCTGCTGGTTTTCCGCCAAATTGTGCTTGAGCAACACTCGAAAGCCCTATTAGCAGTGTTATAACTATAAACTTAATACTAAACTTCACTTCGACTAACCTTCCCTACTGGACTTGATATATTTAATTTGCGCCACGGTTTTCTTTAATCCATTCTTCGGCTTTTGCCTGAATACTGTTGATATCATCACGCTCCATGTAGTTGGTGACACGCCACATAAATTTACGTGCCTTTTCAAATCCGCCGTCTTCTGCAAGGATAAACCAGAAATAAGATCCGGTTAAGTCAGCATCTGTGCCGCGGGCATTAAGCTTCATTGTGCCAATATTACCCTGAGAAATAGGATGTCCTTGAAGGGCAGCTTTCATAAACCAGTTGTAAGCCGCGACATCATCGCGCGGTACTGAATGGCCCATGGCATACATTATAGCGAGATAATATTGTGCCAGCATATGTCCATTTTCGGCTTCAACGGTTAAATCAGCGAAAGCTTCATCGTAACGATACTCGTCATAAGCCGCCTTGCCGCTTTCATAACTCGCATTTGCTGTCATAATTGGTGCAAATAATCCGATTATGAGTGCTGCTTTTAATATATTCCCGATTTTCGTTGTTAAAATCATCATCGTACCTGTCATTTAAAAATATTCATAGAGTAGCTGTAAAGCCATGGGCGCTTCAGGGTGCCCATTATCCGCCGCAATTTGATACCACTCCCCAGCTTTCAAATCACTTTGATCAACACCGTGTCCGTGTTCATACATAACACCCAGATTAAACTGCGCATACATATCCCCATTTTCAGCGGCTTCGGTGAATTCTTTTAACGCCGTTACGTAGTCCCCACTCGCATAAGCTTTTTCACCCTCTGCATTGTCCGCGTGAGCCGAGGATAAACCAACCGTGAATAGCATTATTATTAAGACCGAAAAGCGTTTGATCATTCTTATCCTTATGTAGTAACAAATGTTGCCATACAGGTTATAGCCAAACATGCTAATTTTCAATGATAATCAGCACCAAACGTCCTCTAAATAAAGGATTATAAAGTGCTTATAGTGTTGCTTTAAGGTTTCGTGAATTAAAAAGTACCCTGCAAGGTCGCTTCAATTTCACATCGCCCATGTGTATGACGTTGAACTTCCTTTTCCAAATCGTTAAATCGCACGTGATTGATATAGATAAATTAATTTGAATCACCTTGTAATCCACTAAGGTCTTTTCCACTTATTCTAAATTGGAAACCATTGTAAATATTTCTTACCACAAAGAGCTCAAACCAAGTGCCGAGAGCACCATACCGTTTTGGTCTAATATCGTTTGCATAGAAACAGCGTTTGATGGTTACAGAGTGACCGAGATCATCACCAAGATTGGCCCGTCCACCCATTTTCCAGAACGTGGTGTAGGTTAACGCACCCTTGACAAGCGAAATATACTTTGTCGTACGTCATAACTTGCGAACCAGCGATGCGTCTTCTGCGGCATCAGTACTATAAACGCAGACATAATTCAGATACCCAGAAAACACAATGTAGTAATGTTATTAGAAAGTACCTTCTAAGCTGATAGAAACCTCATGAGGTCGGTCATGCAATTGTTCCGAACGGGATTTGAGTTCCGCAAATCGAATATGATCCTGAAAGCGATTGAAAGTAGCACGTTGATTGGTTCCAGGTTGCTGTTCAGCTTCAAGGCGAAGTTTTATATCCTTGAGTATTTTATACTCGACAAACAACTCATATTCCCGGCCCGGTTTCCACTGCCAATCATAGGCAATATCTGTTTGTTCCGATCCACTGGTTAGATTAGCTTCAAAACCATATGAAAGATTCCACTTTGTCACATCGTGACGGAAATTTATCTTAAAAGTGTGGTCAGACTGGAACCTAAAGTTGCGACTGGTCAAAGTGAATGGATCAATGAACCGCCTTTTCTCAAACTCGTAAGCTAGACCGAGTTGTGCTTCCGGCAAGCCAACAAAGCCAAGCCGGGTGTTACTTTTTAAAGTAAGCCCAATAGCACTTGCCTTATCAATATTTCCTGACTTTGATGTAAAATCAATATCATCCCGAAGTGCTTTACTGGGCGGTAGCGCAAAAAAGGCTTCCGAACTGATGCTATTGCCAGCTAAATCCTCATACTCTGTGAAATCAACCCGGGCGATATAATCTTTAAAATGCCTGTAGAATAATTCCATCTCCAGTGTGCCGGCATCTTTGGCTAGGCGATGCTCATAAGTAGCAGAAAAATCCCAGGTCTGAGAGGGTCGAATACTTGTGTTACCAAACTTTAGTTCTTTGGTATCCTGATCAAAAAAGGTCATATAATGGAAGAATTCCAACTGGCTTACCTTTTTTTCAGCGAGCAACCTTAGCTGGTTTCTATTGGTGACATCATAGCGAAAGTTAAGTCGTGGTTTTAAAAAAGTGAACTTGTCATCTTCACGACTGATGCTACCATCTTCGAGTATACTGTCGGCGACTATTCGAGAAAACTCGGTTGTCAATGAACTCTGCAAGACCACTTTTGGAGAAATTGTGAAGTTATGATGGGCAAATATTTCGTATCTGTTTTCCTTGATACTGATGTTATTGCTCGTTGAAAGAACAAGCGGGTCACCCAAAGCATCGCGCTCAAAATCATCAAATTTTTGGTGGAAGCGATTGAAGGCGGTTTCAGCACCAAACTCAAAGGATTGTCTTTCGCTAAGGTTTCTGGTTAAAGACGCCCGATAAACATCTTCTGACGAGGAAAAGTCCACCAATTCCCTGCCATACAGATATTGCTCATTCCCTGTTCCATCGTAGCGATTGGTTATATAGTCAATATTTTTTTCGCCACCTTTCACAAATAACACTTTGAGTTTGCCAAGATAATTCAGGTTCGTGGTATAATCACCGCCTACTTCCCACTCACGAAATTTTTCTCCAGTATCCCAAAAAAGTATTTCAACATCATCACCTGTTTCCATGTGATGTTGTTCATTTCGTATTTTGGTAGGAATAAAATTGCCGTTTAAGTTAATGGCGTCGCCATTTTCAAAGCTATAAGTGAGGTTGCTACTGACGTCAAAACGATCGAAATTATAGTCGCCGTCCAGATCTTTTTCGCCGGTTTTTGCCCCACTAATATCAAATAATTCTTCGTCGCGAAAAAAGTATCCATGTCTTTTTCGACCTTTTAACGCAAATGTGTAATCAAGTTTTCCTGTTTTACCCTTATAGGATACTTCAAATTCCGGACTGGTGTCTTTACCCACCATGTAATCAGCAGCAATTTTCCAAAAAATGCTACTTGTTGACGCGCCTTCAATAAGCACAACATTGACTACAAGTCCTTCACTTTGAACATCAAGGCCGTCTGTCGCGCCGCGGATGAGTTCAACACGTTCTACTTGTGAAGCTGATGTGCGTGCGAGAAGGTCCCGAACCGAGCTTGATTTTGCCGAAAGTCTTTTACCATTTATAAGGATCTGATCTCCGGATGATCCAAAACCGCGTTGATTGCCACCACCTCGCCTTCCACGATCCTGATTAAGGATATCCGGCACCCCGGGAATCCGCTCCAGGATATCGACAAGGGAGACAGGCGAGTATTTCTCAAACTCGCTTTTCTCGTAAGTAACTGTGGAGGCGTTCTGGATTGCACCCTCTTGAGCTTTTGGTACAGCGGCTAGTGCTAGGTGACTTGTTCCGCTTAACAGCAGAGTAAGTGCTAACGTTGAATAGTGCGCGTTTTTTCGAATGATGTTTCCCCAAACGTTCGAAGATTATTTTTTAAATGCGAAAATGTACGAATTTATTATAATTTTATATTTTGTGCGGGAGATACAATTGCGACCAAATGTGTCAGAAATGAGATAAGGTAACTATTTTGTCCGAGGCTGAACTTATTAAAAAGTTCCCTGCAAAGAAATCATAATCTCCTGCGCACGCGTATGATGTTTTTCTGATCGTTCACGAACCTCATTAAAACGGCGCTGGTCATAATAAAACGTGAGAGTTGAGTCACCCGTGCCCATTTCATACTGCTGTGCTTCAAGACGAAGTTTTATCCCATTAAAGATAAATTTTTCTGCGAACACCTTAAGATACATTCCCTGATTCCAGGGCCAGGTATAGTTTTTATCGCGATTATCGAAACTGTTTTTCACACGCCCTTCAAGGCCGTATGAGAATTCATAGTCTGTAACATCATGACGGAAGTTAAAATTAAAGGTATGATCGGAAACCCGGTTAAAGTTTGCCCTTTCAAACGTAAACTGATCAATAGCGCGGCGTTTTTCATAAACATATGAAAGGCCGATCACCGCCTCCGATAAACCCAAGAAACCTAGTCGGAGATTTGATTTTAGTTTAACGCCCTTTGCAGTCGCTTTATCGATATTACCGGATTTTGAAGTGAAGTTGATCATGTCACGCAGAGCCATATCGGGATCAAGCGCAAAAAACTCTTCTACACCGATCGGATTTCCAAATGCGTCTTGATATTCGGTAAAATCTACTTTTGTAATATGATCTTTATAACGGCGATAGAAAATTTCAGCTTCAACTGATCCACCGTCATTGGCAAAGCGATGTTCATAAGCGGCCGAGAATTCCCAAACTTGTTCAGGGCGAATATTGGTGTTGCCAAATACAAACTGATCGGTACGCTGATCAAAAGACGTCACGAAGTTATTAAAATCCAGCTGACTTACTTTCTTTTCGGCTGTCATGCGAACCTGATCGGTTGCACTGGCGTCGTAGCGCAGGTTCAAACGAGGCTTCAGATAGGTGAAGCTAGTGTTACGCTGTGGTTGAGGCACACCTGAGCTAATATTGTCGGCTACTATTTTTGAAAATTCAGTAATCAGAGAGCTTTGCAGGACGATATTTGACGCAATATTATAGGTGTGATTTGCAAAAACTTCGTATCTGTTTTCTGTGATTTCAACCTCATCACTTGTGGTCAACAAAAGTGGATCTGCAGCAACTGACCGTCTGTTGTCGCTAAAGATTTTGTCAAAAGTGTTGATTGCTACCTCTGCCCCCACTTCAAGGCTTTGATTTCTAAAAATAGATTTGGTGGTTGAGGCACGGAGGATTTTCTCCGACTTGTTAAGATCGGTTATTTCGCTAGCATATTGAAATTCATTGTCTGTGTCGAGATCACGTTGGCGGTCAACCGTCTTGACTTCTTTATTCCGATTGATCACGAAAAGCGCTTTAAACTGACCAAGAGCACCAAGCGAAGTGCCGTAGTCACCGCCCACTTCCCATTTATCATATTCCTGTAGTGTATCCCAGACTGTGTGAAGTGGTTCCGAACCAGTTTCTATTTGAATTTCGTTTCGTGTACGCGTGCTTGGTTCAAACAGCCCGTTTAATCGCAGCTCTGATCCACCTTCAAAACCGTAAGATAGATTAGCGTTTAACGAAGTAGCCTTGTCTTTAATTTTATTTTCAATGGCCTTTTCACCAGTATTTACATCAGCCGCGTCATAATGAAGTTCGTCCCGATCCATGAAACCACGCGTACTTTTAAGTTCGCCGCTGAGCATATACTGCAGATTACCCGCTGAACCACTATGAGAAACGAGAAGTTCCGGTGGTACATCATTATGGCCGTTATAATATCGACCAGTCACCTTCCAGAAGGTCGTAGAGGTCGACGCCCCCTCGTTCATAGTCACATTGATCACGAGCCCCTGACTTTGCACATCAAGGCCTTCTGTCGCACCGCGAATAAGATCAACTTTTAAGACTTGCGATGCGGACACCCGTGAAAGAGTATCATCAATATTATTGGTTTTACCAGCAAGTCGTTTACCGTTTATAAGTATTTGATCACCGCCGGAGCCGAAACCCCTCTCACCTTGCGACTGAGCGCCTTGTCGATTGCGTTGCTGGTTTTGTTCGCGGTTCATGGCGAGGATTTCGGGTACACCCGGTATACGTTGCAGCATATCTAGGAGCGTAACAGGCGCGAATTTTTCAAAATAATTTTTATCATATGTGACGATCGCCGCATCGCCAACTTCCTCAGCGGCCCAGGCCGAATTGAAAGAAGAAGTAGAAAGCAATATAGCTAGAAGAGAAGATTTTATTTTCATTTTTGACTTAGAAATTTCCCTGCAATGAGAGCTGAACCGCACGAGGTCTCTTATTTTCGCGTTCCTCACGTTTGTATATTTCATTAAATCGAATGTGATCAGTGTAACGCAATGTGGTAGAGCTTCCTTCACGGCCAGTAATTTCGATGAAATCTAATCGCATCTTGATACCACCGTTTAGGTTATATTCTGCAAATGCACGCATACCCGCTGCTGGGTTTTGAGGATTGTAATAGCGCATGTCGTAATTGGCCCAATCGCTGCGGGCCCAAAATTCAAAGCCATATGAAACACCCCACTTCGTTACGTCATGTCGGTAGTTTACATTAAAATTATGGTCCGAATGACGGGCAAAATCACGCATCAATTGCGTAAACTGGTCTAGCGAACGGCGTTTTTCAAAGCGGTAGCCCAAACTCAACGTTGCTTCGGGCACCCCAACAAAACCCATTCGGAGATTGCTTTTTAAATCAACGCCATAAATATAAGCGCTGTCGATATTACCCTGTGTTGGGGTAAAATCAATACTGTCGCGCAGTGCATCATCCGGCGGAAGCGCGAAAAATTCGTCAACGGTAACCGCATTGCCATCAAAATCAACATAGTTGGTAAAATCCACCCGTGTCTGATGATCCTTGCGGTGATGATAATAGGCTTTGCCCTCAAGCGAGCCAGCATCATTGGGTAAGCGATGTTCGTAAACAACTGTAAATTCCCAAGTTTTCGTTGGGCGAAGATCGGTATTTCCCACCTTAAGTTCATCATTTTGTGCATCATATGATGTGACAAAGCTATCAAAGCGTAGCTGGCTGACTTTCTTCTCGGCGGTTATGCGCAGTTGATCACTATCCGTGTAATCGTAGCGAAAATCTACACGCGGTTTAAAATAGGTAAATGATGTATCGCGGCGATCAAAGGAAGCGTCAGCGAAAAAATTGTCGGCGACAATTTTTGAAAATTCAGTTGTCAGTGAACTTTGTAATACCATGGCACCGGAAATATTATAGCTATGAATGGCAAATACTTCATATCTATTTTCCTGTATTTCCACATTGTCACTCGTTTCCAGTTCAAGTAGGTCTACGTCATCATCTCTCGAAAAGCTATCAAAGGTTTTATCAAAGGTATTGATTGCTGCTTCACCGCCCACTTCGATTGATTGCTCGCCCCATACCTGAATGGTTGTTGAACTTCTGAGGATTTTTTCACTACGTTTTGCATTTGTAAATTCGTTTGCATACATAAATGCTGGGATTACAAAATCACGAACACGGGACACTTCTGTATCTTCATTATTTTCATTAATCACAAACAATGATTTGAACTTACCAATAGAGCCAAGATTGAAGGTATAATCTCCACCGATTTCCCATCGATCATTGTTGCGGCTCTGATCCCAGACTACATAATCCGGTTCATCACCGAACTCTGCCCTTGTTTCGTGATAATCAAAGCTGTTGGGCTCATAAAATCCATTGAGGCGGAGTTCATCGCCATCAGAAAAGCTGTACGTCAGGTTGGTGGTAAATTTAAAACCTTTGAATTTGAACACATGATCCACATCGCGAGTGCCGATTTCAACATCATCGCCGTCATAGAATATTTCGCTTCTTGGTCGGTACCCCTTATCATCTTTGCGTTCAACGGAAAGATTATATTCTAATCCGCCAGAGGTTCCTGTGTGTGAAACCAAAAACTGGGGGATAAATGTATGGCCAAAGGTATATTCGCCCATCACTTTCCAGAAGGTAGAAGATTTTGAGCTACCTTCGTTCAGAGAGATATTGATCACCAGTCCCTGACTTTGAACGTCAAGACCACTTGTTGCCCCGCGGATCAAATCAATTTTGGCAATTTGACCGGCAGAAATGCGCGACAAGGAATCGTTGATGTTATTTGATTTGCCCGCAAGACGGCGGCCATCAATGAGTATCTGATCACCGCCACTACCAAAGCCACGCTGATTACGGCCACGGCGGTTTTTATTTAAAATTTCAGGAACACCCGGGATACGCTGAAGCATATCAAGCAAGGTTACAGGTGCGAATTTTTCAAAATATGAAGGTTCGTAGGTGACCACTGACGCGTCGGTCAATGCTTCTTCAGCAGCGGATGCCGGAGTTAACATGCTGGTGGAAATGAGAGTACAACAAAATACTGTTGAAATGAACAGAGGTGACAAGCGTGTCTGACCCATCGGTGTTAGTCCTAAAGTTATTTAATATTTTTTATAACCCGATAATATGGCACCCAAATACGCTGTTACGAGCTTATGCCAAGTGTATAAAACAAAAGAACTAAATAATCAAATGTTATATTATAATGTTTTTAGAATGTTCCCTGCAATGAAATCCTGAGCTCTATTGGTCGCTTATTATGTTTTTCCTGTCGCTCAGACAAGTCATCAAACCGGATATGATCGTTATATATCCAGTATGTTGAGCTTCCACGATTTCGGGTGAACCCCTCACCTTCAAAGCGCAATTTATAATCGGAAAAGATCGTTTTTTCAGCAAACACTTTGATATTTGCTGCCGGATGTCTCGGCCAGTAGTAAGTCATATAATGGCGGGTACTATCGCTTCGTGCGCTAAACTCAAATCCGTACGTCACTTTATATTCGGCTATATCATGGCGAAAATTGACGTCAACACGGTGATCGGAATGTCTATCAAAATTACGCATCAGACCAGTGAATTGATCCTCAGCACGGCGACGTTCATAGGTATAATTTACGCTGAGCGTCGCACTCGGCACTCCAATGAACCCTAATCGTAGATTCCCATTGAGTTTTGCCCCGTATGCCTTGGCTGTCGGTATATTC
>CAXBLS010000101.1:0-12760 GCA_963976585.1 uncultured Kordiimonadaceae bacterium | reverse complement strand
ATGGCCTAACAATATTCGGTCTATTTGGTATTTTTGGCGCCGAGTGGGAACAGCGTCAATTTGAAAAACGTATGAGAAATCGACGACGCTAGACTGGGGGGGAATAAACAACATCCTGATCCTCATGCCACTGATCATATTTATTCATAACATCCTTAAATAGATCGCTCTGCAAATGGTATTGAAGCCATTTTTTCAGGTGTGGGTAAGGGCGACTGTCAAAATAATCTTTGTCAACAAAAGCAAACTGGCGAATAAATGGAAAAATAGCGATGTCAGTAACCGTTTGCTCGTCAGCGCTTAAAAAATCGCGGTCTTTTAATTTTTCATTGAGGAGCTGTAAAAAGAAGTCTCCATTCTCTCTGTGCTCGTCTTTTGATAGATCTGGATTTCGGCTTGAGTATTTGTATTTATCAAGATGAGTTTTAAATTGGTGATCGTTGATTTCAACCAGTTCCTTCATTTCTTCCAGATAAGGATGCCATCCGTTGGGGTCGCGCTGTTCAACAGCCCAAATTATGATATCGCGACTTTCGTCAATTACGGTACCATCAGAAAGCTGCATCACGGGAACAGTGGCTTTTGGCGATATGTCAATCAATTGCTGCGGCTTGTCCCTCAGAACAACCTCTCGCAGTTCGCATTTAATACCGCAGGCAAATAGGGCTATTCTCGCCCGCATAGCGTATGGGCAACGCCGAAAGCTATAAAGGATAGGATGAGTTTTCATTTTATGAATTGATCGCTTTATTTATTGCGGACACAGCGGCTCGCGGGCCGGCTGGGTGATCCCAGACGCCAGAACAAACAGCAACGAAATCTGCTCCCGCCTTTGCCATTACGGCTGCATTTTCGGCGTTAATGCCGCCAATAGCAACGCAGGGAATTTCAAATAAATCCTGCCACCAGTTTAAAATCTCAGGCGAAGTCTGCGTCGTGGTGAATTTTGTTGTCGTTGGATAAAAGGCACCAAAAGCCACATAGTCTGCGCCTTGTTCACCCGCAGTCATGGAAAGGTGCTTGCTATCCTTGCAAGTGACGCCGATAATCTGGTCTTCACCAACAATGTCACGCGCTTCTGTTATTGTCATATCTTCCTGACCGATATGGACGCCATCTGCGCCGACTTTTTTTGCAATATCAGCTCGGTCATTAATAATGAAGGCAACATCTTTGGCGTGGCAAATCGGCATGAGAGTTTTTGCCGCCTCAATTATATCTTCATCATAACTTTCTTTCATACGAAGCTGAACACTAGCCACGTCACCGCCCTCCAAGGCCTCTGCAAGGCGGTTAGAAAATTCAATGAGCTCGAATGTGGACGGAGTAATTAAGTAAAGGCGGGTATTGGACATTTTGAAAACCTGTCTATTGTCGTTTTGTGTATTTTATCAGCCATTAGTCTGGGATCAAGCCATTATCGCCAAGCACCTGTCCAGCAAGATACAAAGATCCGCAAATAACCACAGTTACTTCGCGCTCATTGCCGATTTTTCTCAAGGCTTCTTCAACGCTATTGGCGGTTTCGGCCTTAATACGTAGTGACCACGCGAATTTAACAATATCAGTAGCCGGATGGCTCGCTTCACCGTCAACATGAACACCGTAAAGTTCAGTAATCTGCGTCTTTAAATTTTCGAGATAGCCTGAAGTGTCCTTATTTTCCATCATACCACAAATGAGGATGAGTTTTCTATCTTTGAAGCTGTCAGCAATCACTTGGCCAGCAGCTGGATTATGGCCACCATCAAGCCAAAGTTCACTTCCTTCATTTAATAAATGTCCATACGGGCTGTCGCTTATATTCTGCATGCGAGCGGGCCATTTTGCCGTAGTGATTCCCTGGGCAAAACATTTATCATTTATGGCAAGTTTATCCTGATGCCTGAGCACGGCCACGGCGAGGGCCGCATTTGAAATCTGATGGGGACCGCGCAGGTTGGGCGTCGGCAACTCTAGACGTCCCTGATTATCGCTATAGATAAACCCACCTTTGGTGGTTTCATAGTCCCATGCAGTGATAAAGTCCCCCTCCCTTGAGGCGGCGACTTCCCTTATTTTGTCGCTGACCTCTGGTTGCTGCTTCGCGGACAGTAGGGGGATATCTTTTTTTGCGATGCTGGCTTTTTCCATGGCGATGCCGCGCAGGTCGCCCCCTAAAAATTGTTCGTGGTCATGGGATATAGGTGTGATCACCGTGCTTAGCGGGTGCTCAACAACATTGGTCGCATCAAGCCGTCCACCGAGACCGACTTCAAGGATCAGGACATCCGCTGGTGTGTCAGAAAATGCCTTGAGGGCGGCGGCTGTGGTGATTTCAAAATAGGTGATCGGCTCGCCATCATTAATCTTTTCGCAGATTTCGAGAACTTCCTCGAGGTAACCTTCACTGATAATCTCTCCATTTAATCGAATTCTTTCTGCAAATCTCACAAGATGAGGAGATGTATATACATGTACAGACAAGTTAGCTGCCTCAAGGATTGATCGTAAATATGCAATGGTTGAACCTTTGCCATTGGTGCCGGCAACATGAATAACTGGCGGCAGTGTTCTCTCAGGATTTCCGAGCTTGTTCAAAATATCATGCATCCGTTCAAGAGACAGATCAATAATTTTCGGATGTAGTGTTAAGAGGCGCGCGAGTATTTTATCACTGGTATGTTTATACATATTCGCTGATCAAGCAGCCTTATTCATAAGGAGGCTAAGAAGTTGGGTAAGCTTTTCTTTCATTTCAGCGCGGTGCACGATCATATCTAACATGCCATGCTCAAGAAGATATTCACTTCTTTGGAATCCTTCAGGAAGTTCTTCGCGGATCGTATCCTTAATCACGCGCGGGCCAGCAAAGCAAATCAATGCATTAGGTTCGGCGATCTGAATGTCACCAAGCATTGCGTATGAGGCCGTAACGCCGCCTGTGGTTGGATCGGTGAGCACAACAATATAAGGTAAGCCAGCATCACGAAGGCGTTGCACGGCAACAGTGCAGCGCGGCATTTGCATCAATGACAGTATACCTTCCTGCATGCGCGCACCACCAGCAGCTGTGAAAAGTATAAGCGGGGATTTTTTTTCAATGGCTTGTTCGGATGCGGCGACGATACCATCACCAACACCAACACCCATTGATCCACCCATAAAGAGGAAGTTCTGCACGGCGATTACGGTGCTGACGTTGCCCATTTTACCGTAAGCAACGGCAATAGCGTCCTGATATTCGCTTTTGCTACGTGCTGCCTTAAGCCGTTCGGTATATTTTTTCTGATCTTTAAATTTAAGCGGATCATCATGGGGCTTTGGAAGTTCAACAAGACTATATTCACCGTTATTAAACAGGTTTTTAAATCGTTCCGTCGGGCCGATCCGTTCATGATGGTCGCAGTTGGGGCAAATATTGAGGTTTTTTTCAATATCACTTACATAAAGTAGTTGCCCACAGCCCTTACATTTGTGCCATAGATTGTCTGGAGTTTCAGATTTTTGTCCGATAATACTTTGAATTTTCGGACGCACAAAATTTGTTAACCAGTTCATATCAAAACCTCGTATTTTTTATCTGGCGCTTTTGACGCCTTTTGCAAGCTCACTCACAAAGGATAGGACTCTACCCTCTAGTTCAGAATTTGCAACATTTTCTTGGTTTAAGTTACTCTTGATAATGTCGACTATCGCTGATCCAACCACAACCGCATCGGCAAATGTCGCAAAGCGTGCGGCGTCGTCAGGGGACTTAATTCCAAATCCAACAGCCATTGGGATTTTCGATACCTCTCTAAAATTATCTAGAGCAGCTTTAACGGGGGTTAGATCAGGCTTCGCGGTTCCGGTTATACCGGCGATGGTCACATAATATAAAAAGCCAGACCCGTTTTTAAGAATTTGTTTGAGCCGTTTCTGATCGGTTGTCGGTGTCGCAAGGTGGATCATTGCCATGCCGGCTTTGTTTGCTGGAATGGCCAGTTCACCATCTTCTTCCGGCGGTAAATCAACGATAATCATGCCGTCGGCACCCGCTGCGTGGGCGTCCACAAGAAACTCTTCTACACCGTAGATATAGATCGGATTATAGTAGCCCATCAAAATTATCGGCGTGTCTTGGTCATTTTCTCTAAAACTGCGAACCATATCGAGGGTTTTGCGCAGGGTCATATTGCCATTGAGGGCGCGGATACTTGCTTCTTGAATGGCGGGGCCGTCGGCCATAGGGTCAGAAAACGGCATACCCAACTCAATGATGTCAGCACCCGCGGCTGGCAGTCCGTTCAGGATACTCAAGGCCGTGTCATAATCTGGGTCGCCCGCAGTGGTAAAGGTCACCAGACCGGCGCGTCCTTCTGATTTTAATTTTTCAAATCTCGCATCTATTCTAGAAACACCCATCTCTAAATATCCTCGCCGAGTGCTTTGGCTACCGTAAAGATATCTTTATCGCCGCGGCCACTTAAGCCCATAATCATAATATGATCTTTGGGCAGGGTAGGGGCCAACTTCATGACATAGGCGATGGCGTGCGCACTTTCCAGCGCCGGGATGATACCTTCCAGTTTTGTGCAAAGCTGAAACGCCTCGAGTGCTTCCTTATCATCAATCGGCACATATTTTATCCGGCCGATATCATGGAGATGACTATGCTCGGGTCCAATACCCGGGTAATCAAGACCAGCGGAAATAGAATGTGCTTCGAGTATTTGGCCATCATCATCCATGAGCAGATACGTTCTATTTCCGTGAAGTACGCCCGGTGCACCTCCGGTCAGTGAAGCGGCATGTTTGTCCGTATCGACGCCGTGCCCGGCTGCTTCAACCGCATACATATCAACCTCGTCGTCAAGGAAGGGATGAAAAAGGCCAATGGCGTTTGAACCACCACCGACGCAGGCGACAAGACTATCGGGAAGACGCCCTTCTTTCTCAAGGATCTGCTCGCGCGCTTCATCGCCGATCACACACTGAAAATCACGGACCAGTTCCGGATAGGGATGGGGGCCAGCTGCGGTGCCGATTATATAGAATGTATCCTCAACATTGCTCACCCAGTCTCTCATCGCCTCATTCATGCTGTCTTTAAGACTTTCTGATCCAGATGTAACCGGCACAACTTCCGCGCCAAGCAGCTTCATGCGAAATACATTTGGTTTTTGGCGCTCAATATCTTTGGCCCCCATATAAACCACACACGGCATACCAAATAGCGCGCACACCGTTGCTGTTGCAACACCATGTTGTCCGGCACCGGTTTCTGCGATAATCCGGGTTTTTCCCATGCGGCGGGCCAGCAATATCTGACCAACACAGTTATTTATTTTGTGGGCGCCGGTGTGATTAAGCTCTTCGCGTTTGAAGTATATTTTAGCACCGTCGAGATGTTCGCTCATGCGTTTTGCGTGGTAAAGCGGATTGGGTCTCCCGACATATTCCTTAAGCAGTTCATGAAATTCCTGCTTGAAAGCCGGGTCATTCTTGGCGTCCCTGTAGGTTTTTTCCACTTCAAGGATTAACGGCATCAGCGTTTCAGCCACGTAGCGACCACCAAAGATGCCAAAATGACCATCTTCGTCGGGACCGGTTCGGTAACTGTTTACATTTTTATCATTCATTCTGCCGTTTCCTGAATTTCTTTCATAAATGCTTCTATCATACTTATATCTTTATTTCCGGGCGTGGTTTCAAGGCCGCTTGAAATATCGACGGTTGTCGCACCACTTATTTTAACCGCTTCCCTAACATTTGTCGCGTCAAGGCCGCCCGATAGCATCCATGGCACCTGCCACTGATGCCCAGCGATCAAGTCCCAGTCAAAGGCCAAGCCGTTTCCACCGGGAAGGGCTTCGTCCATTTCGATCGGTGCCTTAGCATCAAAGAGTAGCATATCGACTATCTTCTCATATTCACTGGCTCTGCTGATATCGCTAATACCAGCAACGGCAATTGCCTTCATGACGATTATTGAAAAGCGTGTACGAATATATTCTACGCGTTCAACGGTCTCATTGCCATGAAGCTGAATTATATCAAGATCGACATCTTTTAAGACATCTGTGAGCAATGCATCGTCAGGATTGACAAATACACCCACTTTAAGCACATTGTCGCCTGCAGTGGAGGCAAGTTTTGAAGCCTGCTCTATGTTGACATGTCTTGGGGACGGTGGATAAAACACAAATCCAACATACTTGGCGCCCGCATTAACGGCGGCAAGAACTGTTTCGTCAGTTGATAGTCCGCAAATTTTTGCCTCAGTCATCATGGCTAACCGTTTATTTCGTCGGCGATTGCCTGAGCGGCAGCCGCAGGATCATCTGCCTGTGTGATGGGTCTGCCAATCACCAGAAAATCTGCCCCCAAATCAACGGCTTCTTTCGGCGTCATAATGCGTTTTTGGTCGCCTTTGGCACTTCCGGATGGCCGGATGCCTGGCACGACTAATTTGAAATCTGCACCGCACGCATCTTTAATCAATTTAATTTCATGGGGAGAACAGACAACACCGTCCAGGCCGCTCTCCTTTGCTAATAGAGCCATTCTCAGCACTTGATTTGACACTTTATTCTGGTAGCCAACTGCGTCTAAGTCTGTATCGTCAAGACTGGTGAGAATTGTGACGCCAACAATTATTGGACGGTCGCAACCTTCGTCCGCCGCTGCTTGTGTGGCGGCGTTGGCTGCTGCTGCCATCATTGCGGAACCGCCGGCCGTATGAATAGTCATGATCCTCGGGCGTAGCGGCATCAATGAATGAACCGCCTTGACCACTGTATTTGGGATATCGTGAAGTTTTAAATCTAGAAAAATATTCTGGTGCGCTTTTGAAACCTCTTTAAAGCCTTGCGGTCCATTGGCGCCGAAAAACTCAAGCCCGAGCTTTACACCGCCCACATGTGGACCAAGTGCCTCTGCGAGCGCGCAGGCTTGCTCTATGTCAATTGTATCTAGTGCACATAAAATGCGTTCGGAAGGTTTTAAATCTGCCATCATCCAGTCCGTTTTGTTTACTCTGATGGGGTTTTGCCATGCTTCTCGTCTTTTGACAAATCAATATTTGATTGCTCAGGCGAATTTAATCGTTTTTCCAGCTCTCTGATTTTTTTATCGGCCAGTCTGTGGCGCCTTGCATGAGCGATGCCGGAATATATTGACACAATCCAGCCGCCAAAAAGTCCAATGAAGATACCAATAAAAACCAAGCCGAAAGCCGGCATTCCAATATTGATGGGAAGCGGGTTTAAACTGAAGACCACAGGTGCACTATTGGACACAGCGATAATGATACAAAGAAGAGTAAAAACGATAAAAGCAGCATAAAAGATAAAGCGCATAGTCCAAGGCCTCTTGATTTCAAGTCATATGCTGTTGGTTAGGGAACAACTTATTTGTTGTTCAATTTTTCCCGAAGATCTTTACCAGTTTTAAAATAAGGTACGCTTTTCGCTGGAACATCTACCGCTTGTCCTGTACGCGGGTTACGACCGGTACGAGCAGGGCGGTGCTTAACTGAGAATGCTCCAAAGCCACGGAGTTCAACCCGATTACCTTCTGCAAGGGTATTTGTAATTTCTTCGAATATAGTATTGACGATACGCTCAACATCGCGTTGATAAAGATGGGGATTGGAATCAACCAATCTTGCTATCAGCTCCGACTTTATCATCGTAAGACCCCTATATGTTGTTAGAGTTACATTATTGTTCTTGGGTCTAAGTTGCCAGAGAGTTTCATGGCCGTCAAGGCTAAGTCCTTATAAGTCATGTTTTTTTTAAAAATTAAAGTTAATTTTCGCAAAAAAGCACTATTTCGGCCTTTTTTGCGGTGCCGTTTTCGTTCGAACTACTGCGGAAGGATAGAATCAGCTTGGTGAATCAGGTAATAAAAAACCCGCCCGGTGGAACCGGACGGGTCAAATAATCTAATCTAAAGACGGGGAAGTTTTTATTCTTCGTCTTTTTTAGCAGCAGCCTTTTTCTTTGGAGCGGCTTTTTTAGCAGCAGCTTTTTTCTTTGGCTTTTCTTCAGCGTCGGCGTCGTCAGCTTTTTTAGCAGCAGCCTTTTTAGGCGCGGCTTTTTTCTTAGCTGGCTTTTCTTCTGCTTCAGTAGCGTCTTCAGCTGGCTTTTCAGCCTTTTTGGCAGCGGCCTTTTTAGGAGCAGCTTTTTTCTTTGGCTTTTCTTCTTTGGCAGGTGCTGCATCAGCAATCGCTGCACCAAGAATATCACCAAGGCTCGCGCCACTGTCAGATGAACCATATTGAGCCACAGCTTCTTTTTCTTCAGAAATCTCAAGCTGTTTAATGGAAAGACCAACTTTACGGGCTTTCTTGTCAAGGGTCGTTACTTTGGCATCAAGTTTGTCACCAACAGAGAAACGCTCTGGGCGCTGCTCAGCACGGTCACGACTAAGATCAGAACGGCGGATAAAGGCTTTCATTCCCTCATCTTCACCAACGCTAACTTCAAGGCCATTTTCGGTAACTTCAGTAACAGTACATGTTACCGTGCCACCTTTCTTAAGGCCGGTGATTGCATTAACAGGATCTTTGCTAAGTTGTTTGATACCAAGTGAGATACGTTCTTTGTCCGTATCGACATCAAGGATAACAGCTTTAACCACGTCACCTTTTTTGTATTCAGCTATCGCTTCTTCACCAGTTTTGTTCCAGTCAAGATCGGATAAATGAGCCATACCATCCATTTCACCGTCAAGTCCGATAAACAGACCAAACTCAGTGATGTTCTTAACTTCACCTTCAATTTCGGTACCTGTTGGGTATTTGTCAGCAAATGAAAGCCATGGATTATCCATGCACTGTTTGAGGCCGAGGCTGATACGACGTTTTTCGCCATCGATCTCAAGAACCATAACTTCAACTTCCTGGCTGCTTGATACAATCTTGCCAGGGTGTACGTTTTTCTTAACCCAGCTCATTTCTGAAACATGGACAAGACCTTCAACACCATCATCAAGTTCAACAAAGGCACCGTAATCGGTGATGTTTGTGATGCGGCCAAGTAGTTTTGAACCAATTGGGTACTTGTTAGTGATGGTTGACCATGGGTCTTCTGTAAGTTGCTTCATACCTAGTGAGATACGTTGTGTCTCTGGGTTCAGACGAATGATTTGAACGTCGATAGTGTCACCAATGTTCAGGATGTCTGATGGGTGGTTGATGCGTTTCCATGATATGTCAGTAACGTGAAGAAGACCGTCAATACCACCAAGGTCAACGAAGGCGCCGTAATCAGTGATGTTCTTGACTACACCTTCAACAGTTTTACCTTCAGCAAGATTCTGGATGATCTCGGTACGTTGTTCAGCACGCGTTTCTTCAAGGATGGCGCGGCGGGACACAACAATGTTGCCACGCTTACGGTCCATCTTGAGAATTTGGAACGGCTGTTCAATATTCATAAGTGGTGTTACATCGCGGATCGGACGAACATCAACTTGACTGCCGGGTAGGAAAGCAACCGCGCCAGATAGATCAACCGTGAAGCCGCCTTTAACGCGGCCAAAGATAACGCCGTTAACGCGCTCTTCTGCTTCGTAGGATTTCTCAAGAACAGTCCATGATTCTTCGCGACGCGCTTTCTCGCGCGACAGCATTGCTTCGCCTTTGGCATTTTCGATACGCTCAACGAAAACTTCAACAGTGTCGCCAACTTTAAGTTCAGCGGATTGTCCGTGAGCGGCAAATTCTTTAAGTGGAATACGGCCCTCAGCTTTAAGGCCAATATCGATAGTCGCAGATTCTTTATCTACTGCAATTATGGTACCCGTGACAACTTTGCCGTCAAACTTGCCTTCAGGACCAAAAGATTCTTCAAGCATCGCTGCGAAGTCTTCGGTGGTTGGAACATTAAGTTCAGTCATTATAATTACCTATTCAAGTGGGTGATTTATCCCATTATCGGGGCACCCTGTTTTTATATAGGCCGACCGGTTGTTTCCGACGGTCTTAATAAAAAGGTTGGTGTTAATATTGATAAAGCAAAATACAAAAAAACCCACCCCATCAATTCGATAGGTTAGTGAATATTTTTATAGTTGTTTTTTACTCTACGTTTTGCTTGAAACAAACGAGATCGCCGCTTCAAACACGGCTTCTATATCCGAATAAGTTGTATCGATCAAGTAGGCATTTTCAGCTTGTTTAAGTGGCGAGGAGGCACGGTTCATATCTCGCTCGTCGCGCGCCCTGAGTTCGGTAAGGATTTTTTGGTATTCCTGTTCACTGCCATTTTCACCAAATTCCTCTAAAAACCGCCGTTTTGCACGGGTTTCAACGTCTGCGGTTATGAAGATCTTAATAGGTGCATCAGGGCAGATAACAGTACCAATATCACGTCCATCAAGAATGGTACCGTCTTTGTTTGCCGGTGGGTTATGAGCGAAGGTGCGTTGAAAATCAACTAAAGTGCGCCTTACGGCAGGTATAGTGGCAACTTTCGATGCGGCCGCACCGATTGATTCGCTCCTAAGTTCCGGATTTGATAAATCTGTGATTGACAGTTTTTCCACGGCCTTTACCGCATCGTCTTTGTTTTCAGGATTGCCACCCGCTTGCAGAACATTCCAGCCAACGGCGCGGTAAAGGGCTCCTGTATCAAGAAGTGCGAGATTATAGTGGTCAGCCAGTCGACGAGCTAGGGTGCCTTTACCAGATGCGGCGGGGCCGTCTAGTGCGATAATGATCTTCTCGTTTAAGGACATATCTTCGCTCCCAATGAATTCATGAGGTTTGAAAATCCCGGGAAGCTCGTCTCTATGACCGTTCCATCATCAACGGTTATAGGGTTTTCTGCATTTAATCCAAGCACCAAAAAAGACATGGCGATGCGGTGATCGAGATGGGTTTTCACCAATGCGCCACCGTTTACCAACGAATTTGATACGGTCATGCCATCGTCATGCTCTATAATGTTGACACCACATGCCTGAAGTCCTTCGACCATAACAGAAATTCGGTCACTTTCTTTTACGCGCAGCTCGCTTATGCCACGCATGACAGTATCACCTTTAGCGTATGCGGCGGCGGCGCAGAGCACTGGATATTCATCAATCATGGAAGGCGCCCGGTCGTGAGGGACTGTCACGCCGCTTAGCTGCGAATATTTAACGTGGATGTCTGCAACATCTTCACCGCATTCCTGGCGTTCATTTTCAAAACTAATATCACCGCCCATATCCACTAAGGTGTTAAACAATCCAGTACGGGCCGGGTTCATTCCGACATTTTTGATAGTGAGGTCGGATCCTTCGGTGATCAGGGCCGCGACGATCAAAAAGGAAGCCGACGACGGATCCGCAGGAACGGCCATATCTCTGGCCGTCAACTCAGTCTGCCCGCTTACGTGAATATCATTGTCATCAATTTCAATTGGCACCCCGAAATACTTAAAAATACGCTCTGAATGATCGCGGGTAGGAATTCTTTCAATCACCGTCGTGCGTCCCGGCGTGTTGAGGCCCGCCAGCATCACAGCAGATTTCACCTGCGCCGACGCGACGGGGAGTTCATACGAAATAGGCATGGGGGTCAGCGCACCAATGACTTTAATGGGAAGCGTTCCGTCTTCACTACCGGAAAATTTCGCACCAAACTCACTTAAGGGAATTGTAACACGCTTCATAGGCCGTGATGACAATGAACTGTCCCCCGTAAAAGTCACTTCTATGGGGTGAGTGGCAACCAATCCCATGAGTAGTCGAACCCCCGTTCCGCTATTTCCCATATCCAGCGGTTCAGCTGGCTCTCTCAAGCCACCGATGCCGACCCCATGGACGTGCCATAGTGCGTTATCGTCTCTGTAAATATCTGCGCCAAGCGCACGCAGTGCTGCTGCGGTGGCAAGTACGTCTTCCCCCTCTAAAAGGCCAGATATCTTGCTTTCTCCGACCGAGAGTGCTCCCATTATCAGCGCACGATGGGAAATGGATTTATCGCCGGGAACGGTGATCGTGCCTGACAACGGTCCGGCTTTCGATGAGCTTAGCTGATTCATTGTTTTTTTTATTCTCTGCCGTGATTGTCTAATTGAGCAGTGAAATAACATATATTTGACTATAAGTGTCACTTTTTTGTCTGGTTTTGTATATATTTATTTCATTTTTGCTCGTAATCTGCACGCTTTTGTCATAATAGGCTTTGACAGTGGCCCGATAAAATGGCAAATGATGTTTTTTTATGTATTTATGAACAGCATGTTCTTAGGAGAAATACTTTGGCTAAAGCTGAGTGGGGCGAAAAACGTCAATGCCCGAAATGTGGAACGAGATTTTATGATCTTGGTGAATTTGAGCCGATTGTTTGTATCGATTGCGAACATAAGTTCAAACCTGAGGTTATCCTAAAAAGTAAAACACATTCCATCGAACTTATTACGGAAAAACGGGAAGCCGAAGCAGCTGAGGAAGAAGCAGCAGATCTTCTTGATGATGATGCCCTGCTTAGTGATGACGATGATGATGATGTTGAAATTGCCCCTGATGACAACACCGTTGTTCTCAGCGACGACGATGATACAAATGTTGCTGCCGTTGTCGACGCGCCGATCGCCAAGCCAACCGTAGACGAATAATTAATTTTTTACCTTTTATTCTTGATAAATGGTGAGAGGGTGAATAGATTGCGCCCAACATTGAATCCCGCTTCATTTGGGACCAGAAATAAATGAAGAGATTGGGGCTATAGCTCAGCTGGGAGAGCGCTACACTGGCAGTGTAGAGGTCAGCGGTTCGAGCCCGCTTAGCTCCACCAATTAAA
>CAXBLS010000100.1:0-12765 GCA_963976585.1 uncultured Kordiimonadaceae bacterium | reverse complement strand
CGAACCATCGGCCTCAAGATTAGGAATCTTGCGCTCTATCCACCTGAGCTACGGGACCACACAAAAGTCTAAGTAGCACAGGGGATAGTTGACTGCAATAGTCCTTAAAGTTCATTATCGTATAGTATTCCAACGGTACCTTCGCGGCGTGGGTCAGCACCACCTTGCAAGGTTCCATCTTCGATCTTGAGCACAGCACTGAGGCCGGAAATTTCACCTTCGCTTTCGAATACGTTATAGCCATAATCTCTAAGGGCCTGAATAATTTCCGGCTTGGCACGGTGGCGTTCAATACGCACCTGTTCAGTTTTGGCGACCATGTTGGGTAGATCAATGGCTTCCTGCGGGCTAAGGCCCCAACTCATGATGCCAACGACGGTTTTGGCAACGTATGATATGATGTTGCGACCACCGGGGGAGCCCACGGCCATAAGAAAATCATCATTTTCATCGAGCACAATGGTTGGTGACATGGATGAGCGTGGACGCTTACCCGGTGCAACCGCATTGGCGATTGGTTTTCCTTCTGCATCAATATAATCGAAGGAAAAATCGGTGAGTTGATTATTGAGGACCATACCACCTGCCATACGAAGTGAACCAAAATATCCCTCGACAGTCGCGGTCATTGATACGGCATTTCCTTGTGGGTCGACAATAACAAAGTGGGTCGTACCGTGGGTATCCAGAGTAGCATCTATGCCGTAATCAAGGCTCGCCTGTTGGTCCTGATAGGCCCATGGATTACCAGAGATAATATTGTTGTTGGCGCCTTCGCGGGAAATAAGTTTGGCGCGGTCTTTTATGTACGCCTCACTCATAAGGCCCTTAATCGGAACCTCGACAAAGTCATCATCAGCGATAAATTGATTGTTATCCGCATATGTGATGCGTAGCGCTTCCGCAAGCAATGTCCAGTTCTGCGGATCGTCGGCACCTGCCTCAGAGAATTGCGGTGCTTCATTAAGGATGCTCATAACCATAGAAACCGATACCCATGATGAGGGCAGCGCAGAACCACACAAGGTGGTGTTTCGGTATTTGCTGCAATATGCATCGCGTTTAACCGCATTATAATTTGTTATATCCTCAACTGACAATGTGCCGCCATTTGGCATTTGTTGGGCCGAAGCGGCAATGCTCGCGGCAATTTCCCCGCGGTAAAAATCAGCCGGGTCGTTCGCGACAACCTCAAGGGTTTGCGCATATTCAGGGTTCTTGAGAATATATCCTGCCGGAAGCGGGCTACCGTCCTCCAGATGCAGATACTGATACAAATCCGTTGGTCCGTCTTCAGGATTTTTATAAAAATTATCTTCGTAAGAAACAATTGAGTTATGCATGCGCGGCGATACAGGGAAGCCCTCCACCGAATGACGTAAGGCCGGGGCGAAAAGCTCTTTCCATGCCAGTCTTCCATGATCCTGATGGGCAAGATTGAGGACCGCTACAGCACCAGGAGCGCCAATGGACAAACCACTGTTTTTTGCTTTTCTAAAAGATAGTTTTTCACCGTTCTCATCAAAGAAAAGTTCTTTCGTCGCGCCCATGGGTGCTTTTTCACGACCATTATAATAGTCGACGGTTTTGGTCGCGGCATCATAGTGAACCATGAATCCGCCGCCACCAAGGCCTGAGCTTTGTGGCTCAACCAGGCTTAGTGTGGCTTCGACGGCTACCGCGGCGTCCATGGCTGAACCGCCAGCGCGCAATATTTCAAGCCCGGCTTCTGTGGCGACCGGATTGGCGGTTACCACCATACCGACCGCTTTCGGCGCGGCTTGTTCGACGCCACTTTGGGCGCTGTCGTCGCCTTGTGAACAACTGACAATAATAAAAGTAAATAACAAAAATAATTTTTTGCTGAAATTCATAATATATCTCCCTGTATTACTTATTAAATAGTGATTTTAAAATGCGGTCAACAAAAGTTGCCATATAAATTGCACCACTGGTGTAAAAGCCCGGCCCCCAGAGTAACTGACTGGCAAGATGAATACTTTTGGTGCCGTTGATGCGGAACGTTTCAATATCCACATCAACTCCTGGCATTTTGGTTCCGCCGCAAATATAAGACTTCATCATGCCGGACTTAACCATATTCTGGATCAATTTTGGCTGATGGGTGCTCGAAATATCTCGTTCAACACTGCCTGTGGTATTGAGTAGAACCGTTGCATGTTCGCTTCCAAATTCATGCTCAATCAGATAAGCATCTTTATTCTGATCGAAGCTCACGCGCTCAACACCTTTGATTATTTTGAGCTTTCCAGCGCAGTGCAGCGCCAACAGTTTTTCGGCCGTGGATATGGGGCAGGCGGCTTCATATGTCAGCGTCGCGGTCTCGAACTGTGATCTGTATCTGTTTTCTTCTTCGGGGCTAACCAGCCTCGCCGCAAACATGTCCCATATCTCAAGGCCGGCATCACCAAAAATATCAACGAGTATATTTCGTGCCGTGCCTTCTATCGCAGTTCTTACATCTTTTTCAAGGATATCTGCGGCCCGATCATCAACATCTTTTGCATTCAAACAATCTTTATAAGGCGCAATAACCTCATCCCAATTGAGATCCCCGTCGTTATTTTCGCAGTCTTTTTTGATCGCATCAGCAATATCTTCCAGTCGAAGTGCCCCGTCCGCAGCTTTGGATGTAAGGTAATCCAATGTAAAATACTGGCGGTTTATGTCTTTCTGTGTTCGGCTTTTCATTTTTTTAAGCTGGCCACTCCGTGAGCATAGTATGACGTTTCTTTCATTGGGGCCGGCAATATAGCTAAGTATACCGTCCTGATCGCGCTTAAATCGACTGCCGGTTTTCTCTGAAAAAAGCCGTCCGACAACATCGTAAGCGCTAAGGGATGCACCAAGAATATAACAAGTTGCGTCCATTGGAATGATGTCTAAGGACGGTTCGTTGACATGGTCAGGAAAATAGAGAGCGTTCGAGCCGTCGGGCGGGTTCTCGTAGCGATCGATCTGCGGGCAATGTCCTGTGGTCAGAATAACGTTATCGGCCGTGACTTCACCAGAGTTCCATTTAATGGTGACTTGGTTGTCCTTTTCAATTATTTCTGTGACTTCGGCGGCGATCAGGTTCACTTTAATGTCTTTAATGGCAGCGTTGATCCGGGTGCTTTTGATTACATCTTTTAGGAAATAGCCATAGAAAGTCCGTGGTAGATTGCCACGAGGATTAATTTCAGGCATCTCGACACCAGCCGGCAGGTCTGGGTCCGAGTTAAGCCAGTTTAAAAAAGCGTGCCGGTTATTTGGCTCAAGACAGAGTGTATCATTGGTATTATTGAGAAGATAATCATCGCATTCGTCGCCGCGGTAGGGCAGGCCAGGGCCATATTCGCCACTCGCTTCAAAAATCGTAATTTCCGAAACGGGGTACTTATCCACCAATTGGTAAAAGGCGCTGGTGCCAGTAAAACCGCAACCAATCAGCGCTATATGTTTGGGTGTATTCATTTGCTGGTCTCACCGATTACTAGTTCTGTTGTTTCTTTTAATGTTTCAAGCACAATCATAGATTCCGTAGCGGTGATCGCAGCAAGTGGCTTTACACTGTTATGGAGAAAATCTTGCAGAGCAGTGGTGTCTGCGACACGGATTTTTAACAAATATGAATGGGCGCCACTAATATGATGAATTTCCTGAATCTGGGGATAACCAGCTAGTTTCTTCATTGTTTCGTCTTCGCCTTCATAGCCCACATCGACCAAGATGAGCGCGCACAGGTTGGCATCAACTTTTTGCGGTTCCAGCACGGCGCGCCATGCTTTGACTATACCAGATGATGTGAGTCGTCTTACCCGTTCGTTAGCTGTCGAAACGGATACACCGACGGCGGCGGCTATCTTCGCACTTGAAGATTGTCCATCAGACTGTATGATTTTGGCGATTTTCCTGTCTATATCGTCCATGATAATAAATAATCCTACTATAAATTCGATTCGTAGGAAAAATAATAAGAAAGATATTATAATTCAAGAAATTTTTTTAAGTAATTCCAATATCTCACTATTTATATGATCCATGTTTAGGTCGTTATGTCCGTGTAGAGGGATGGAACGGAATCTTTTATCACCCAACGCTGCCTCAAAAAGTTTTCTACCAAATTTAATAGGAATAATCTGGTCGCGTTCACCGTGAAACATATATATTGGTGCTTTTACTCCGCTAATGATGCTTAAGCTGTCAAATCGGTCACGCATTAAAAGTGACACTGGGAAGTAAGGATATATATCGCCGGCAACATCCGGGAGACTGCTATAGGCGGAAATAAGGATCAGTGCCGCCGTATCATATTCTGTTGCCAGCTGGGTGGCGATACCGCTGCCTAGTGAGCGCCCCATGAAAATAATATCCTGCTCGGCCACACCACCGGCGATAATTTTATCAACGAGAATTTTGTTATCTGACATAATGTCATTTTCGTTAGGTTTACCCGGATTGCTTCCGTAACCTCTATATTCCGCCAGTATCACAGAATGACCAGCCGCGATGAGAACGCGCATCATCGGCATGCGGTCGGCGGCATTTCCGGCATTGCCATGAAATAATATAAAAGTTTTCTTGTCCGGATAACCAATGGATTTCCATGATTTTATCACCAGCCCGTCATGTGAAACAATTTCTATCGGCGAAAATTCGGGATGCCGGGAAATCAGGCGCTGAGCATCCGGGGACGGAAAATATATCATGCTGCGTTGAAAAATAAATAGCAGCAAGAGAAGAATGAGATAAATGGCTGCTGCTATATAAAATATTTTTAACAAAATCAGTTCCAGTTCTCTTATTCGACGGAGGCGATGGCCGCTCCCAGCAAAGCCGGCATATCTGAAGTGATGATATGGACCGGGATTTTTTCTGCATATGCGCTCATCGGTCCCTTGTCACGAAACAGTTTTAAAAAATCTTTTTTATTTATCTGATCCGCTATTTTCGGCACTATTCCTCCGCCAATATATAGCCCGCCTCTGGCCCCCTGGGCTAGCGCGATGTCGCCAGCGGCACTGTAGAGAATTGATAAAAAAACATTAATGGCTTTGCTGCAGTTATCATCATCTTTTGCCGCAGCGGTAATTTCGGGTGCGGTCATTTTTTTAACTCCTGCTCCCGCGATAAAATCATAAATGCGAACCAGGCCGGAACCTGATAAAAAGCTTTCAAGTGAGACATGATTAAATGATTTTCTTGTGTGCTTAAGCAGCTCCATTTCAATATTCGATCTGGGAGCGAACGATATATGACCAATTTCTGTCGATACGACTTTTACCGTTTTATCTATCGGTATTCCGATTGATCCTCCGAGACCGGAACCCGCCCCACAAACACTGAACGGGCCATTTTCAAGTCCCTTTTCAAAGTCAGTAATTGTGAGCAGTTCATTCTTTGGCAAGTGGGGGACTGCATAAACCAGTGCCTCAAAATCATTCATTAATGTCACCTGATCAAAGCCTAATTTCTGCTCAAGCTCTTCAGCGCGAATATCCCAGTTAAAATGCCAGAGATTGCCACGGCGAGGGGTCATTTCCCCCGAAATGGCAAAACGGGCTGTTTTGGGAATTTCACCTTTGAGATTTCCCATATATTCAGCGATCATATCGGTAAATGTAATATATTCCTTGCATGGATAGACACGTATTTCAGAAATTTCAGGAAGTTTTTTTCCTTCACTAAATTTAGCAATGCCAAAGCGGCCATTGGTTCCTCCCACATCAGAAACGATCATAATCTCGTTCATATTTTATCTCTTTCCCTCAATTACCTATTTTCTATAGTATGGGATAACAAAATAAAAAAGAATAGGGAAAATAATGCTGGCAGTAACTTCATTCATTGGCTTCACGGGCCTCGTGGCGCTTATTTCATACATGAAAACCAGAAATGACCATATGAATAGTTCCGATGATTATTTCCTTGCCGGGCGAAGCCTCACAGCTTGGGTGATTGCCGGGTCCCTCATTCTGACCAATTTATCGACCGAACATATGATCGGCCTTAATGCGGATGCGTTTGCACATACGGTGGCAGTGATGGCATGGGAAACCACAGCGGCGCTGGCAATGGTGCTGACGGCACTTTATTTTCTACCAAAATATTTAAAGCGCGGACTGACGACAATTCCGGAATATCTCGCGCTCAGGTATGATCAAAATACCCGGGTTATTGCAACGGTACTGTTTTTATTTTCCTATGTTGTGGCTATTCTTCCGGTTGTTCTTTTGTTTGGTGCGGCAGGGCTTGAAAGCTTGTTTGACGTTTCCGGTGTGCTCGGTGTCAGTAAGTCATCGGCGGTCTGGATCATGGTGTGGGCAATAGGCGCACTTGGCTCGCTCTATGCCATTTTTGGCGGCCTTAAGGCGGTGGCGATTTCCGATACCATCAATGGTATTGGGTTTTTGGCGATCGGACTTTTAGTCCCTGCGCTTGCTCTATTTTATGTGGGTGAAGGTGATCTGCTTGGTGGGCTCGATATAGTTTACAATAGCGCGCCGGAAAAATTTGATATTACCGGCAATGAGCCGGGGTCGTTTCTTCCATTTGGGGTTCTATTTACCGGTATGATCGTCAATCAGATATTTTTCTGGTGTACCAACCAATCAATTATCCAACGCGCACTTGGTGCTAAAAACCTCGCCGAAGGACAAAAAGGGGTGCTAATTGCGGCCTGCTTTAAGCTGCTGGGCCCAGTGGCGATTGTCCTGCCCGGCATCATCGCATTTTACATGTTTAAAGATCAGTTGGGGCCTGAGGATTCGATGCTTGCTTATCCGATGCTAGTCAAAGAAATACTTCCAGCACCGATGGTCGGATTTTTCGCCGCCGTGATGGTTGGCGCAGTGCTTAGCACTTTTAACAGTGTTCTCAATAGTTCTGCCACGTTATTCAGCCAGGGGATATATCATGTTTTTTTGAACCGTGATGCGACGGGCCGCGAGATGGTTTGGTCTGGCAGAGCGTGTAGTATCGTCCTCGCTATCGCCGCCATGATTGCGGCACCGATGATTAACACTGACGGCAGTCTCTATAACTATTTGCAAAAAATAAACGCCACTTTCTTTGGTCCGATGCTTGCGGTTATCGTCCTCGGACTGCTGACAAAATTCGTCACAGCCAGGTCAGCCAAGGTGGCCATGATTGTTGGACCTATCATGTTTTACCTGCTGACAGGAACATTTGATGCTGAAGTACAAAATTTTGCCAAAAACCTTGTGGGCACCAGTGACAATATTCATTTTCTCCATTTCCTCGCATTGGTATTTGTCATAACATCCGTATTGATGATACTCATAAGTAAAATAAAGCCAGAACAGAGTACAGAACGGGTAAGTGAAGCGGTAAATGTCGATATGACACCATGGAAACATGCTAATGTCGCGGGGCTGATAATCTCAGCACTTGTTATTATTATATACGCCTTGATGGCTCAGTAATTTCTTTTTTCACTCATATTGTATTTGAACCCTAACTCTATCCGTGGGCGCATGCAGCTAGAGATAATTAGACAGTGCCATAAAGCCAGAAGGGCATTAATTTGATCGATATTTTAGTCTCCATAATTGAGAATATTGGATAGGTTATTGGAATTTAGAGGTTTTTGTACTATAAATATGGATAGTATTTCCCAATAGAGGGCATCGTTTGGGAGTGCGTTCTTTATCTGTAACCTAAAAGGAGTAAATTATGGGCAGCTCTGTTTTTACTAGCAAAAGGATTTGTCACGTTGTTTGTTTATTTGCGTCGCTTTTATTAAGTTTTGAAGCATCCAGTCAGGATAATACGAAGACATGCGCAAGTGAAAGTGCAATTGTCACCGCCGATTTTGAGGCCGGAGGAATGAAATCATGTTCGGTTTCTGGTTCAAACGTTTTTAATGTAAATATCGCGCCGGAAACTACAGACTTCTCTGATCGTAATGGATGGTTTGCATTTAAAGTGACCAACAAAGTTGCGACACCAATAACGATTTATGTAAATTACCTTTACGGACGCTACTCTATATATCCGAAAATTAGTTATGACGGCATCGATTGGTCACCAATAGATAGAAGCTGGTTCACAGAGATTAGCGAAAACAAAATTCAATTGAAGGTGCCGCCACAAAGCAAACCATACTACATCGCCCCACAGCAAATACTTGCCAGCACAGAATATAATGTCTGGATGTACCGAAAATCCCTGCTTGATAACGTTAGCCGAAGTATCATTGGATTATCCAAGCTAGGTCGCTTGGTCTATAAATTGGAAAGTAATAGTGAACTAAATACCGGAAAGTACCTTTTCATAATTGGCCGCCAGCATCCTACCGAAGTTCCAGGGGCAATCGCATTGATGGCATTCACTGACACTTTATATTCGGATACAGAGTTGGCTAAAGAATTTCGTAGGCAGTTCGGAATTGTTGGGGTTCCAAATATAAACCCAGATGGTGTAGCGCTTGGATATTGGCGCTCCAGTACTGGCCTTATAGACTTAAATGACGATTGGGGTGATTTCACGCAAGTAGAGACGGCAAATATAGCACGTGAGTTGAGACGATTTGCCTCGGGCGACCAATTGGAACTTTTTATCGATTTTCATTCTACGGATAAGGACGAGATGTATACTCAGCCGTTTGGGTCAAGCGAATGGCCAAGTAAATTTACAAACACATGGATGACAAGACTTAAGGAACGTTTACCAGATTATGATTTTAGACATTGGCAACTTTCGGATAGTTATAATGGAACGGCAAACTATTACGTTAGATCCACCTATCAGGCCAATACGATCATATTTGAAGCAGGCAATGATGACAGTACTTCAAATACAGTGCAAGAAGCGAGCGCCTTCGCCGAAGAAATAATGCGTGCTATGCTGAATAAATAATCAGTATTTATAGAGTTGTTCGTGGCGCAATGCCAAAATTGGAATAGCAACAGCGGCTCTGGCCAGTGGTAAAGCCACCGATATTTATCAAGGTGAATAGAAAGCATCGATTTATTCTACTATTACCCACACTCATTTCAAGGAGAGAGCAATGACAAATAATGTTTATAAAAAAGTAGAGCTGGTTGGAAGTTCACCCAACTCAATAGAAGAAGCCATTGAAAATGCCATTGAGATGGCCGGAAAATCCCTTAAAAACCTAGACTGGTTTGAAGTGGTAGGTACCCGGGGACATATTTCGGGTGGCAAGGTCTCTCATTACCAGGTGGAATTAAAAGTCGGCTTTCGCGTCGAGGGTTAATTGGCTTCGGTCACTTGCTTTTTCGCGACCTCAAAGACATAGGCGTATCGGGCATTGTCCGGCGCATTTTTGACTGCTTTTTGCAAATAGGCGAGGGCCTCTTTCGCTCTGCTTTGTCGGATCAGGGAAAGCGCTTTTGAAAAATTCAGATCGGCATCTTCAGGCATTAACCTCAATCCGCGCTCAAGGATTTTGACGGTGAGTTTTTCTCTTCCGATACTTCGGTAGTGATCGGCAAGATTGACATAACTGGCAGCGAAATAAGGATCAATGTCGATCGATTTCAAATAGTGGCTTTCTGCCTGCGCCGGGTCATTTTGCGCGCCATAAAAAAGTCCGAGATTATAAGAACCTTCTCCTCGCCAGCTGACTTGCTTCTGAGCGGTTAAAAACTCTTCTTTTGCTCGTGCGTATGGGATTTTGAAGTTTTCCGTTATTCTGGTTTTGTCGATATCTGCAAGGGCGCGGACCACTTCGGTGCGGATAGCCCTAAACTCATCATCCAGAAGAGGGAGCAATAAATCGGCACGTTCAACCACCGGGATAAAAGGTGAAGCCTTTACGGCTCCTAATCTCACCAGTGCTTCTGTCGACTGCAAGGCGTCTGAGATGGTTTTATATGAATTTATATTGGGGTAATTTGCCAGAAGCTCGTGAGCGCTTCCTCTGATAATCGCTGGTACTGTGTCATCCTTGAGCAGGGCGCTTAATTGCTGCTCACCTTGCGGCGCAGCCAAAGAGGCGATATTCATGGCCGGGCCGTAATGCGCTGGGCGTTCACTGCCAAACCATCCTTCTATTTGTGCAGCAGCCCATTTCGGTTCTCTGTCTTGATGGCAGCTTGTGCAGGCATCGGGGCTGTTGCTCACGTGGTTAAGATCGGGCCTAGGTATTCGGAAGCTGTGATCGCGGCGATCATCAACACCCATATAGGTACGCGCGGGCATGTGGCAGTTTACACACAACGCTCCCGCTGATGATTTTTGATGATTGTGATGGCTGGTGTCGTCAAAATAGTCCGCTTGATGGCATGTGGTGCACATGGCATTTCCATCTGCCTTAAGATTAAGACTATGAGAGTCGTGACAATCACTGCATGTTACACCCTTTGCGTACATTTTACTTTGCAAAAATGAGCCCCAGACGTAGTCTTCGTCGCGTATTTGACCATCCGGAAAATATTCCGGCGTCAATATCGCTGAGGGCAAGAACGCATCAAGATATTTGCCCTTGGCAGTAAAGCCGTCGGTCAGCGGCGTCCGCCGCGAATGGCAGGCGGCACAAACCTCTATTTCGCTTTGGTCTGACGTATTTCCGGTCCAGACCGCGGTGTGACTGTCCTCGGTGAATACCCAGCCACCCGATCCCTCTCTTACGCCCATTATATCATTGTCGGGACTATGACAGGACACGCAACCAACATTTAATTCGTCCCAACTTGTTTCGAAGCTATTGTTCGTTGGATCAAATGTACGTTTGAGACCACTGGAATGGCAATCGGCACACATGCCGTTCCAGTTTTGCAGGGGCTGTTGCCAGTGAAGCCGATCATTTGGCAGGATATGATCTTCGCCGTATATATGAAACCAGCGCTGGCCTCCTCGTTGCTTTGGTCTGCTGTCCCAGGAAAGCGGCAATGTCTGAAATTTGCCGTCTTCCATTTCAATTAGATATTGCTGTAACGGTGCAACACCAAAGGTGAATGCAATTTTATACTTGTTACCTTCAGTGTTGACCCAGAATTCTTCGCCCTTTTTATAAAAATGATTTTCATGGCCGTTGATAGTGACTTTTCGGTCGTTAAAATCTCCGAGAATACTCTCATCACTCGCCACTTGCATGGATTTAGCGTGATGGGATCTATTCCAGTCAGCCCATTGGTCAACATGACAACTGGCACAGTTTGGATTATCTGTATGAGCACTGTTCGAAATGACCTGCGCATGTGAGAAATTCGTTGAAATTGAGGATAACGAAATAAAGGAAACAGCCAATACCATCGCCGCGATCAGTGTTATAGCTAAAGATTGCTTACTTATCATTCCTCTTTCAATATCAGTTTTTTAGAATAGCAGCATTCACTATATACATATCTGATCTGAATAGACCAAAAAAATTATATTCCTGCTTCCTTATTACAGCTGTAAAAAATGACAATTGACGAAAGACACCTGAACACCATCTGCATGTCGGTGGAGGATTTTAGGCATATTGAGGTATACATATAATACCTTGTTGTTGTTTATTCAATTTCTGAGAATGTTTCATCGCGGTATTCGAAACCGCCTTCAAACCCAAGGAAGCAGATGCCGGGACGTACAATTCTGATTTGCTCGTTGGCCTACTATAGATTAATGGGATTAGGTGACGGGATTGAAGCCACCGTTAAAGAATATTATAAAGACTAAGACGGTACAGAATGGCTCATTCCCAACATTCCCATGTCGAAAAATCCAAAATAACAAAACTATCCCGTCCCTAACCGCGAAGAGCTGGACATTGGTTAAAATGGGCGTAGAGTAAATGACATCCAGATCAAAACAGTTGTTACAGCGGTTGATCAAAGCGAAATAGGTTAACAAAGCTTATTAGGGTTATCATGAATTATATTGATAGAGTTAAAAAGCGGGTAGAACACCCTGAAATAGTGTCAGTACTTTCACAAGATATGATGTGGCAAAAGCACGGCGTGACGATATGGCAAGCGGAGAAATTCGAAGGGACACCGACCTTCTACCCCGTTTATAATTACAAGGATTATTATTCCTATTCACTTCTGGCATTGATCGTTAAAAAAGGCTTCCTTAATCTAAATAGACAAGCTTACGATATAGCCAAGTCAGAAGGCTTCGAAATATCATCAAACGAAACATTAATAGATAATGATATAAAACGGATTGGCGGGGCCACACGGTTTGGCAACGAAATATGCGATGCTGATGAATATTGTGTAAAGCTTGCCGAAGCTATGAAGAAAGATATCTCTTTAATCGAAGAATTAAACCCCGGTTTTACAAATGTAATCTTATGCGGCGGCAAAGATAGCCTAAATATGTTGCTGGTTCCATGGAAAAATCCCGTTGTTGTTTATAGTGCTCAACCGAATTTCCCTTTGGTTCAAGGCTTTGTAAAAGACAACGAGCTTCCTTTTGAAGTGAGGGAGCTTAAAGACCCGACAAGCGAAGAACATTTGCAAGACGAAGTGGCGGAATTATGCTGCCGTATGAACAGTAGACATTGGCGTTGGGCTATGCACGTTCGCCAAATCTCAGAAGATTATTCAAATAAAATAATCATTTGGAAAGGTCAATTGGGGGATCGGTTTTTCAATCCTAGCTGGAAAACATACATATATCCTGAAAGCCAGCCAAAGCTATTTTTATGTATGGTTTATAAAAAACTATCGCCGCTCCTGCCTCTATCTCTGGATAAATGGATTGGCGAGAAAATTATAAAGGACGTGGGGCAAACACACTGGAACAAAGGGTCAATAGCACAAGGCGTACATATGGGCTTTATGC
>CAXBLS010000099.1:0-12861 GCA_963976585.1 uncultured Kordiimonadaceae bacterium | reverse complement strand
GGTTAGAAAACCGGCGCGGCCGGTGGTGGTGACACCGGTTGGGGATGCGTCCCAGTCGGCGGCCATGAAAATAGCCCATAAATTGCGCGGCGCGGGGATAGTGGTCGATATGGCTTATAAAGGAAATGTTGGTAAACGGATGAAGCGGGCTAACAAACAAAATGCGCAGTTTGCTGTTTTAGTCGGTGAGGATGAAATTGCCCGCTCTGTGGGTATGGTCAAAAATCTTGATCAGGGAAGTCAGGAAGAGGTTTCTCTGTCAAACCTTGTCGCCTATCTCGAGGACAGCAAACAATGATTCCACGCGAGCGATTAGAGCAGTTTATTACCCGCCATGAAGAGCTGGAGCATATGATGTCCGGCGGCGAAGAGCTTAGTTCAGACGATTTTGTAAAAATTTCCCGTGAATATAGCGATCTAACGCCTGTTGTAAAAAAATCAAGGGAATATATAGACGCAATCTCTGAAATTCAGGATCTTGCTGAAATGATAGCCTCCGAAGACACTGACGCTGAAATGCGGGAACTCGCGGAAATGGAGCTTCAGGAACTCAAAGAGAAAATTCCTGAAATGGAACATCAGGTCCAATTGATGCTGCTTCCAAAAGATGTTGACGACGATAAAAATGCCATGCTCGAAATCCGTGCAGGAACCGGCGGCGATGAAGCCGCCCTTTTTGCCGGCGACCTTTTTCGTATGTACCAAAAATATGCCGCAATACAAGGCTGGCGCTTCGAAACCGTGAGCACGTCCGCCAGTGATTCTGGCGGATTTAAAGAAGCTATCGCCTCGGTCAGTGGTCCCGGTGTTTTTGCCAAACTTAAATATGAGGCCGGCGGCCACCGGGTGCAGCGCGTTCCTGATACGGAAACGCAAGGAAGAATTCATACCTCTGCCGCCACTGTTGCCGTGATGCCGGAAGTGGAAGAAATTGACATAAAACTAGATGATAAAGACCTGCGTATTGATATATTCCGTGCCAGTGGCCCTGGCGGTCAATCGGTCAACACCACTGACAGCGCGGTGCGCATCGTTCATATCCCAACCGGCATCACTGTTCAGCAACAGGATGAAAAATCGCAGCACAAGAACAAGGCAAAAGCCATGAAGGTTCTTATGTCCCGTGTTTACGCCGCTGAAAAAGAAGCCCGTGACGCCGAACGCTCAGCAGATCGAAAAGATCAGATCGGCTCAGGCGACCGCTCGGCACGCATTCGCACCTATAATTTTCCTCAAGGGCGCATGACCGATCACCGCATCAATCTGACACTTTATAAGCTTGATCAAATTCTTGCCGGTGAGGGCCTGGAAGAAGTGATCACAGCCCTGATTACAGAGGATCAAGCCGCGCAGCTTGCTGCAATGGAAGGTTAAGTGAGAACCTTACGCGACCTTTCCAAGGATATTGAAGCTCAACTGGCCTCATGCGGCATTGATGAAGCCAAGCTAGATGCCAGACTTCTTATTTGCCACGCTTTAAACCTTGAACAAATCGACTATACGATTGAAAAAAGCAAAACAGTTTCTGATGATGACTACGAGTCGGTCATGATGCTGGTGCGAAAGCGTCTTAAACGCATGCCTATGTCACAGATTTTTGGTGAAAAAGAGTTTTGGAGTCGGTCTTTTAAAGTCACCGCTGATACCCTTACTCCCCGTCCCGACAGTGAAACGCTGATCGAAGTTGCACTTTCAATCGTGTCGGATAAGCGGGATGCTATTAAAATATTGGATTTGGGAACTGGTACAGGGTGCCTGCTCCTGACGATGCTTTGTGAGATGGTAAACGCAACTGGCGTTGGAACAGATATATCAAAAAAAGCCATTGATGTGGCACTGGGCAATGCTCTTGCCCTCAAGCTGTCGAAACGCGCAGAATTTCGCTACAGCGATTGGACCAGTGATCTTCATGAAGGGGAAAAATTTGATCTTGTTATCTCAAATCCCCCCTATATTGGCCTCAATGAAAAAGCAGACCTGTCCCCTGAGGTAAAGGACCATGAACCAGCAAGTGCTCTTTTTTCAGGGCCCAATGGCCTTGATGACTACCGAAAAATAGCGACGCAGATAGGGGCTGTGTTAAACCCGAACGCAAGCATTATTGTTGAAATTGGATATAGGCAAGCCTGTGACGTTAAGAAAATATTTACATCTTATGGCTTTAATAGTATCTCACTTCATAAAGATCTGGCCGGACGAGACAGATGCTTGCTGATTAAAAAGTGAAAGTTTTGGCGATAAAATAAAAAAGCCGCTTGGCATTTATGACTTTGCAGGGTAAAGTCACCTTACGCAAAAAAATAGGCGTGGGTACTGAAGGAAATTATTCAGTAATAATTCCAAAATTCTTAAATATAACCGTGCTTGAGACAGCCAGGATCCATGGGATCGTCTGTCGATGAAAGCCTAATAATGTAATAAGATATTTTATGAACTCAAATCAAAAGTCCCGACAAAATCACCGCTCCGGGCGGCAAAATAACAAGCAAAACAACCGTGGCAGAAATCAGAATGCTCGTGGCGGACGTAAGGGACCATCCAATAAACAGTCCCAGCAGCCGTTAACGGCGAGCAAACAGGTTGATAGTTACGGTCCGGCTGGCAAACTCCGTGGAAATGTTAAACAGCTTTATGATAAATATCATGCGCTTGCTATTGAAACCCGGACAAAGGACAGCACCGATTCTGAAGCGTATGGTCAGTATGCTCATCATTATTTTTCTCTCTACTCCGAATTCGCCGCCGCCGAGGCCGCGCAGCAAGTAGAGCGGGAAAATGAGAAAAAACGAAAGCAACAAGAAGCAGCGGAGAACCAATCCAATGTGGTTGCGATCCTGGATGAGGACGGAAATATTGCAAGTGATGTGAGCTCGTCCAGCGAAACAGGTGGCGCACCGAAGGCCACCGAAGAGCCGGCAGCTAAAAAACATATCAAGCCCAGACGTACAGCAAAAAAAACCCGCCCGGAAAATGCTCCTGAGCTTCCGCTAGAGGCAAGCGAACAAGTAGAGAAGCCCAAGCGCGTTCGAAAACCGCGCAAGATAAAAGAAGATGTCGCCGAATAGATTAACTTAGCAGTTTACTCTCCAACACCAGAATATTGCCTTCCGCCCCTTGTGTTGCGGAAATGCCACATTATATGTTGTTTATATTTAGACACATTTTGTAATATTTCTGGAGTTTTAAACGATGGATTTTGAGAAATTTACCGACAGAACCAAGGGTTTTATACAGTCAGCCCAAAGCCTCGCCTTGCGGGAAAATCATCAAAGATTTACCCCTGAGCATGTCTTAAAAATTCTGCTCGATGACGAAGAAGGCCTGTGTGCCAACTTAATGAGCGCCGCTGGCGCTGACGCGGGCGCCGCTCGCGTTAATGTGGCCAAGGAGATCGAAAGCTATCCCAAAATCAGCGGTGATGGGGCCAGTCAGCTCTATATGGATACAAATACCGCTAAGCTATTTGACAGCGCGTCGGAACTGGCAAAAAAAGCTGGTGACGAATATGTGACGGCCGAGCGCTTACTTTTGGCCCTTACGCTTCTATCCGGCAGCAAATCAGCGGATATCCTAAAAAAAGCGGGTCTTACCGCGCAAAACTTAAATGGCGCTATAAATGAAATTCGTAAAGGACGCACAGCGGGTTCCGCCAGTGCCGAAGACAGCTATGATGCCCTTAAAAAATATTCTCGCGATCTGACAGAAGCCGCCCGCGAAGGTAAACTTGACCCGGTGATTGGCCGCGATGAAGAGATCCGCCGTACCATTCAGGTTCTCTCCCGCCGCACCAAAAATAATCCGGTGCTGATTGGTGAGCCGGGTGTTGGTAAAACCGCCATCGCCGAAGGTCTCGCCCTGCGTATTACAAATGGTGATGTCCCCGACAGCATTAGCCAGAAACGCATTATGTCTCTGGATATGGGGGCTTTGGTCGCCGGGGCCAAATACCGCGGTGAATTCGAAGAACGTCTTAAAGCCGTATTACAGGAAGTTTCCGCCGCCGAAGGCGAGGTTATCCTCTTTATTGATGAGCTGCACACAATCGTCGGCGCTGGCGCCTCTGAAGGATCCATGGATGCTTCAAACCTTCTAAAACCGGCCCTTGCCCGGGGTGATCTGCACTGTATTGGTGCAACGACCCTTAACGAATATAGAAAATACGTTGAAAAAGATGCTGCCTTAGAGCGCCGCTTTCAGCCGGTTTTCATTGGCGAGCCTACCGTAGCCGATACCATTTCAATCCTGCGCGGACTAAAAGAAAAATACGAACTCCACCACGGTATTCGCATTAAAGACAGCGCCATTGTCGCGGCCGCCACTCTTTCTAACCGCTACATCAATGATCGTTTCCTACCGGATAAGGCTATTGACCTGATGGATGAAGCCGCCTCAAAGATTAAGATGGAAGTAGACAGCAAGCCGTCTGAACTTGATGAGCTTGACCGCCGCATTATCCAACTTAAAATTGAACGTGAAGCCCTCAAGAAAGAAAAGGATGACGCCTCAAAGGACCGTCTCGTAAATCTTGAGAAGGAACTTGGTGAGCTTGAAGAAAGCTCAACCACCCTCACGGCGCAGTGGCAAACCGAAAAGGATCGCATCGAAGGGGATCAAAAAATAAAAGAACGCCTTGACGCCGCCCGCATGGAGCTTGAACAAGCACAGCGGGCTGGTAACCTTGCCCGCGCTGGAGAGCTCACCTACGGTGAGATTCCGGCTTTAGAAGAAAAATTAAAAGTGGTCAAGGACGCGGATGCCTCAGACAATCAACTGCTCAAGGAAGAAGTTTCTGAAAGCGATATTGCTGCCGTCATTAGTCGCTGGACCGGAATCCCGATCACAAAAATGCTCGAAGGCGAACGCGATAAGCTCATGAGTATGGAAGAAAATATTGGTCGCCGTGTTATTGGTCAGGATGAAGCGGTTAAGGCCGTATCCAATGCCGTGCGCCGCGCCCGTGCCGGTCTTCAAGAACAAGGCCGACCAATTGGTTCCTTCCTGTTTCTCGGCCCAACTGGCGTCGGTAAAACGGAACTGACCAAAGCCCTCGCTGAATATCTCTTTGACGATGAAACAGCTATGGTCCGCATTGACATGTCCGAATTTATGGAAAAGCACGCGGTCGCCCGCCTTATTGGTGCGCCTCCCGGCTATGTTGGCTATGAAGAAGGCGGCGTGCTCACAGAAGCCGTCCGCAGGCGCCCTTATCAGGTGGTGTTGTTTGACGAAGTGGAAAAAGCCCACGGCGATGTCTTCAATATTCTGCTGCAAGTGCTCGATGATGGCCGCCTTACTGATGGTCAGGGTCGCACCGTAGATTTTAGCAACGTGTTGATAATCCTCACATCAAACCTCGGAAGTGATATCCTCGCTTCTCTTGGTGCTGATGATGATGTGGATACAGTGCGTAACGATGTCATGGATGTGGTCAGAGCTTCTTTTAGACCCGAATTCATCAACCGTCTTGACGAAATAACACTGTTTCACCGCCTCGCTGAAAAACATATGCACGCGATTGTTGATATTCAACTGGCTCAGCTTGAAAAACGCCTTGAAGATCGCAAGATCACCCTCGATCTTGATCAAAGCGCTAGAGACTGGCTCGCCCATACTGGCTTTGACCCGGTTTACGGTGCGCGGCCTCTTAAACGCGTGATACAGCAGCACGTCCAGGACGGTCTCGCCAATTTGATACTCTCAGGCGATTTAATGGATGGTAGTACGGTTCATGTGACCGCGGGTGCTAACGGCATTGAGATGAGTGTTTAAACAACAACGCAAGCCGTCATGTTGAAGCAAGCTCAGCATGACGGTATTGGCGTGACGAAACCCTATAATGTCCACGCTCCCACATTATGTTTGATGCTGATTTCCCGATCGGCCTCGCCTTCGGGGGCAATATCCCAAACCCACGTCTCGTCCGGCTCACTTAGCGCTAGTTTTGGCAATGATGGTATCGTTTCCACAAGCCTCTGCCCTTGATAATAGTCCCGTGAGATATCGGAAATCAGCAGAGTGTTGGTCTGCTGATTTCTTAGCCAGTCAACATGAGCCTTCAAGATATTGTCACTGAAATTAACCCCGAGATCGTCGCCGTATGTCTGCGCGTAATCCACCAGCTTCATGGCCAGCTGAGAAAGCAGGTTAAGCGAAATGATCAGATCAGGCGCTCTCAGAAATTCCCATTCAGGATCTGCCTGAACCCGGGTTCCTTTTTTGACCGCGTTAAAAAGCGGCTCGATCATGCCCGTAATATCTCGCGTGACAAACGTAATGCCGGGATAACTATTTTCCACTTTTGGCAGATGAACAATATCAACGCAGGTCACATGAAGCCCGCGATCAAGCAAGACCTCTACCGGCACATCATGAAGACCGCCGGAACCGAGGATCATAACGGTCGATCCGGCGGGCAGTCGCCCCACCCCCGCTAAAATAAGTGACTTGCATTTCTCAAGGTGTGGCTGCCAGTCGCCTGCGCATCTTTTGTAGCGCGCTTCAATGGCAATCGCTTCACGCACATAACCCATATCCTTCACATATTTCGGTGCGGGGGTTAGAAAATGCTGAAGCGCTTCGATGATCATTATGGGCTAACGGACGCCTCATCACCAGTAATATCCCGGGTGAGTAAAATATGCGACTTGGTCTGGTCAATCAGCTGATTGGTGTTTTCCATCACCACTTCAAATTCCTGGTATGCCTGATCTTTAAGCTTAATACCGGACGGAATTTTAAGCGCAAGCGGGTTTACCTGTGAGCCGTTCATATACACTTCGTAGTGCAGATGGCGACCCGTAACCCTGCCGGTGGCGCCAACATAACCAATGATCTGGCCTTGCTGAACCCGCACACCTTTTTTAATACCGCGACCATATTTGCTCATGTGGGCATAGATGGTTTTGTAGGTTCCGTTGTGGCGGATACGCACATAATTGCCAAAGCTGCCATACCAGCTCGCGCGCTCGACAACGCCGTCACCGGCGGCCATGATTGGCGTACCCGTCGGCGCAGAAAAATCAAGTCCCTTGTGCATACGGTTATAACCAAGCACAGGATGCTTGCGGTTCCCGTAATAAGAGGAAAGCCGAGCCCCTTCTATGGGCGTTTTCATCAACGCACGCTTTGAGCTTTGCCCGTCTTCATGAAAATAATCCGCGAAATCCTTGTCGGACGGCGTGTGGCGATAAAGACCAATTTCCTTGCCACTTAACGTAAGCTTGGCAAATAATATATTGCCTTCCTGAACTCGGCGCCCGTCTTCTGATATTTTACGTTCATAAAAAATCTCGAACTGGTCGCCTTTGCGGATCTCACGCTGGAAATCAACGTCATAACTGAATATCCGGATAAGGTCGACAATGACAATTTGCGGCAGGCCTTGCCTCTGTGCCGCAAGAAACAAGCTGTCATCAATGATCCCCGACGCGTGGCGGGTAATAATCTGGCTCGGCAGCTCGACTGTGGCCCCCTCATAATTTCCGGCGTCGCCCTCAACAACAATAAGGTGATCAAAATCCTTTTGCATCTCAAGCCGCTCTAACGTGCCGTCCGGCGTATAGGAAAGGTCTATTTTCTGGCCAACCTGAATGCGGCGGACATTAAAATGATCGCTTAAACTTTCAATGGCGTTAAACGCATCACTGCGGTCCGCACCACTATCGACAAGCGCGTCCATCAATCCCTGCCCGCGTTTTATGCGGATTTCTTTTAATACAACCTCGCCCTCGCCCTCTTCGATGAGTTCAAGGCTTTCGGCCAATGTAATCGGCGCGTCGCCAGGGGTGTTACTAATGGTTGTTTCGCGGGGTGCTTTTGGTGCTGGGGCTCCCGGTTCCGTGGGCGCTGCAGTGGCCATCTCCTCGAACACAGCTTCACTCGTGGTTTCGGGAACATCGTCGCCGCCCGTGAAAAGCAAATTACTTAAACCAAGGCTTAGACCGAAAATAAAGAACGCACCGGCGTAAACATAACGCCTGTAATCTCTATAAATATGCAGGATATAGTCTTTGATATTAAATTCCTTATAATGCCTGTCTGTCATAAACTGCTACTTAAAGGGTACTATAACTGAAATTTGTTTTAAAAAAGACGTGCCCCTAAATCAAGGGGCAATTTTTTTATTTTCATGGATGATTGTATATCAGAGCATGGTTAATACTTTTTAAAGAACGTAATACGCATCCTTTAGTCGGGTAAGAATTGATTTTGATCATTCCCCCGTGATTGATAATTTTCTATATAGCTATGTACAAATTGAAAGTTTGGGATTATTACTTCGTTTCTGCTGTTGCAGACGTGATAAAAAAGTCGAGTTGAAGTGTTAAGGTTGTGAATTTCAAAAGTGAAAAACATTAAAAAGTTTATAAGACACTTACCTAGTGTGATTCTTGCAACCATTATGGTTTTGCAATCATTGGCTCACGGCCAAATGATGCTCAATCATTATCAAAATCAGTTAAAAATATCAAAAATATATGCTGAAATACCGGAATTCGCCCGCGCATCGCTGGCGACAATTCTGTGTGGAGCGGACAGATATAATACAGAAGACGGCGACGCTATTATTGCCAAGTGCGATAATTGTCTATCCGCCAGCAGTTTTATTCTCGCTCACCACGACTTTAACGGTCAAGAACAGCGTAAAACCGTTGATGAAATTGAGTATCACTTTGTTTTATCAAACCATTATCCTCGCAAATGGCTCCGCCCACTGACGCTTGCCCCCCCTGCCGTCCTATCTACTTAAACTTTATCAAGCTTGTTTTCCATCTTGGTTGGGAAGCGAGTGCTTAATATTTTTTAGTTAATATATAGGACTAATCACATGAGACTATTTACGAGTGCCATCATGGTTGCTCTGCACAGTATGCCGGCCGTCGCGTCGAGCAATGATGACCAGCAGCAGAGCGAGCAAATTAAAAACGAAAATATCGACGTTATTGAGGTGGTCGCATTACCCGCAGCCCCTAAAAATTACCCTTCGCCAATTCCGGCACCACCCGCCGCCGATAGCGCGGATTTTCTAAGGCAAATTCCGGGAATTTCCGCGGGACGGTTTGGCGGCCATTCTTTGGAGCCCGTTATCAGAGGGCAACAACAAGGGCAGATTTCCATCCTTAATAACGGAAGCCTGCAAATGGGGTCTGGCCCCAACCGCATGGATACCCCAAGCACCTACGCCGCCGTCGACCTGATCGACAAAGTGATCGTAGTGAAGGGCTATCAATCGGTTCTAAATGGCCCCGGCGCATCAGGCGGGTTCATTCAATATGAACGAAATATACCGGAATATGACGCAAACCTATGGGGCAAGAACCTCTACGGTGTTGGATATGAGGGCAACGGCAACGTGAGGCGTGCCTTCGGCCGTACCGCCGTTGGCAAGGGCGGCCTCGCGGTGGAAGCCTGGGGCAGCTCACAACAAGCCGACAATTATAAAGACGGTAACGGTAATATAGTCAACAGCGCCTTTAATGACTATGCGCTTGGCGGCGCCGTCACCCTTATGAACAAAGAAGGAAATTATCTTCAGTTTGGCTATGACTGGAATAAAATGACCGATGCCCTTTTCCCCGGCGCCGGCATGGACAGCACTCTGTCTGGCGGCGATACCTTCAGATTAAGGAGCGAGATAAAAATATATTCAGGATTTCTTGAAGCCGTTCGCCTGCAATCATCCTATTCAAAGACCCGCCATTTTATGGATAATTTTTCCTTCCGTCCAAATATGGGAATGAAACAACAATCAAGAACGACCTCGAAAGCCTTCTACGCAGAGGTTGAAGCCGATGTCCTCATTGCTGATATGGGATGGACGCTGGTTGCGGACTTCCGTGACACGGTCAATGACGGGTCGCGGTTTACCGGGATGACCGCCGATACACTGGATAGAACAACGTCCATATTATGGCCCGACATTCACACAAGAATCTTTGGATTTGGCGCAGAGCGTACGCAAAAACTCAATGAGCGTGTTGCCATAACCTACGGCCTGCGCGGTGACAAAACACAGGTGAACTTTAACCGCGCCGATGAGAGAACAACAAATACCATGATGGGCATGATGCCTGTGATGGCGGTGTCGGCAAATATGACATATATGAACTATTATCACCTCACGGCGACGAATGCTGATGAATTTCAGCTTTCCGGCCTTGTCCGCGGCGAGTGGCAAGCCAGTGAAAACTGGTCTTTCTTCACCTCGCTAAGCAAATCTGCTCGCACTGCGGATGCCACCGAGCGCGGCATGTCAAACATTATGATGATGGGCGGAATTAATAGCAGTTGGATTGGCAATCCTTCATTAAGACCGGAAAAACACTATCAAATGGATTTTGGCAGCAGCTTTGCGAGCGATGATGTCAACCTTTCCTTCACCGTCTTCGCCGATCGGGTTGATGATTTCATCCTTCGGGACAGCGCCCGGGGGGAAGCCAATGGTCAAGCGGGTATTTTTGTCACCGCGCCCATGGTCGATGTCTACCGCAACATAAGCGCTCAGCTACTCGGCTTTGAAATTGCCGGGGACTGGCTTGTCACCGATAATGTGACCCTAAAATTTAATTCTGCATTCGTACGCGGCACCGATCGAGACAGCGACGCGCCTCTCGCGCAAATCCCGCCCCTGCAAGGCAGCCTGACAACAGTTTGGCACCAGGGCGATTGGACCCATTCCGCGTCACTTCTTTATGCCGTGAAACAGACAAGGGTCGATATGAACCCGATGATAGCGACAGGACGCGACCCAAGAGAAACCCCTGCCTATGCTATTGTTAATCTGGCAACGAAATACAGGTTCTCAGATATGATTGATATTCATGTCGGGGTTAAAAACCTGTTTGACAAACATTTTGCCGACCATATGTCGCGCTCAAACCTGCTGGACGCAACAGAGGTACAAGTTAATGAGCCGGGAAGGAATGTATATGTTAAGCTCATAACACGGTTTTAAAGCGTATGATATGTGTGAGTTATCTTTGGTTCGGCCAGGGGTAACTCACATTATATGGGGTTAACAGACAGCAAGGCGGTGCCAACTATGCTCCAGACCAAGCCGCCTTATAAATCTGTCATGTGCTTCGATCTGTGTAAATCGGCCCGACGTGTCGGCGCGCTCAAATGTGAAGGTGCCGTTAGCCTAAGCGCAAGCGCCGGCGTTTGAGGTGGGACATAAAAACAAAGCAGGGGATAGGGTTTTTGCATGTCTGCTTTCGACCCAACGCGGACATTGGATTGAATAACATTCACTGGCTGATGAACCTAATCTTTATGAATTGTGTTTTCAGATGAGAACCTAGAGCTAAGAACATTTCGAAACCATTTTCCAGCCTCCTCAGTGCTCCGGTTTACGCCAAGGCCTTTACCAAACATCATACCTAAATTTACCTGTGCAAAATAATCATTGGCATTGGCTGCTTTCTTAAACCAATTGTACGCAATATTTAATTTCTGATCGGTGCCTCGACCATTGGCTATCATTACACCCAGATTATTTTGAGAAGGGATATACCCTTCTTTTGCAGCAAGTTTATACCATTTCAATGCTTCTGCGTAATCGGCACCAATTCCTTTACCTTCATCATACATTCTGCCTAAATTATGATAAGCTTTTATAAGACCTTGATTAGCGGCACGTAAGTACCAGGAAAGCGCATTATGATAATTCTGTAGACCGTTCCCATAGTAATCTTTATGATACTCTGCTTGGTTTATATAATAATTTCCCAAATCGTTTTGAGTAATTGGATCGGAGACACTCTTGAAGTTATTACTTACAACGATATCTATTATACTTTCTGAGATTGCTCTTCGGTTTTCATTATATAGAAAACCATTATTATCCAGTGGTGCGCCGAATTCGCTTTCATATTCTATCTGATCTATTAACTGATCCTGCTGCTGTTTTTCATAAGATCGAACTAGCCAATTTACAGCCTTATCTTCATTTATTTCAACTATCGCACCTTGCATATATAGAATAGCAAGTTCTGTCATAGACTGTGAATTTCCAAGTTCTGCGGATTTACTATATGTTTCTAAACTCTTTTCCACATCGTTTAAATCAAGATAACTTTTTGCAATTAACATAAATAGATCACTAGCCCCACGCCGCATTTCATAACTAGGGTTTATTTGTGTTTCCCACATCTCCATTGTTCTAGCAAACCACTGCAGAGACTTCTCTTTATCTCTAACACCACCACTACTTTTGCCGTTTTTAAAAATTATACCAAGTGAACCTGCAGCAAAGACATTGCCTTGACTTACGGAAAGTTTATACATTTTAATAGCTTCACTAATATTTTGGCCAGCATTTTCGTAATACATTCCTAACCACAACGAAGCTTCACTATGTCCATTTATTGATGCCAATTTAAACCAGTAAAGAGCTTGATCTAAGTCAATTAAAGCACTGTCAGCGCGATGGCCCTCACCATGCATGAGACCTAAATAGTATTGTGCTTCTTCATCACCATTATGAGCCAATTCTAAAAATTCATTATAAGCTGCCGCCTCCCACTTATTAGCATTGGCTTCATTTACAGGTGTGCGGGACATAGAGGACATATATATTTGACTAAGATAATATTTAGCAATTACATTGCCATTCTCGGCTTCTTTCACGAATTCTGGCAAGGCGTCCTTAAGCCTTCCTTGAGAATGCAATTCTAATGCTCTCTCAATATCAGCATGAGCTAAGGAATTAGTCGATAATATAATGCATAATGCAAAGATTTTAATGAGCAATTTTTAATGTCCCCAGTAAGCTAACTTTTGCTATTAGAGCGATTGTATATCAATTGATGAAGCTGTGCAATTTTATCCAAATTTTACAAGTTATGAACGTCCGCTTTGGGT
>CAXBLS010000098.1:0-12930 GCA_963976585.1 uncultured Kordiimonadaceae bacterium | reverse complement strand
ATTGGCCGGCCTTCAACCTGGCTGATATTGCAATTGTCCTCGGTGCCTTACTTTTTGTTTCCTGCAGCTTGTTGGGTAAAAAAGCAAACACCAATGCCAAGTCGGAAGGATCCGGCTGACACCTACACCAATGCAACGACATGACCGAACTTCCCGACAACATCCTTCACCTGCCGCGATACCCAGTACTGGGTTGCAAATCAACCGACAGCCCTAGGACAAGAACCGTGAAAGGCGTGGTTACTCTTTCGAGGAGATGTGGGCAAGAATGCTCTACACCAAGAAGCACAAGAAGAAGGCACCGACTGGGAAGATCTCTCCGTTCCACAAGAAAGCCATCGGTTACGGACTGCCGGACTTCGCGGAGGAACTCAACTATGGGGTCGATCTATCAATCATCTGAAGGTGGCATCAGATTGATGGGGTGAAGGTGCCCCATCAACCATTAATTCCGTATACCCGAATATTAATGATGATCTAATCTCCACCGATGCAAAAGATTTCCTATTCCCGACATCGCTTTTCCACTCACATCATTCGACATGCCGGTTGGCTTTATACTCGGTTTACATTGAGTTATCGGGATGTGGAGGATTTGCTTGCAGAAAGAGGACCGGATATCTCCTACGAAACTGTCCGAAGATGGTTTTGAAGGTTGGTGAACCAATCACCAGAAACCTGAGATCATCACGCCCTACTCCTAACGATATCTAGCACCTCGATGAAATGGTCATCATCATTCGTGAAAAACGGCACTGGCTCTGGCGAGCAGATGACAATGAGGGAGAGGTCCTGGATTTTCTCGTACATCAAAACGAAATACAAAAGCTGCCTTGAAATTGATGCGGAAAATATTGACAACAAACGATCGAACAATCGCGCGGAGAACTCGCATCTCACAATACGACAAAGAGAACGAAAAATGCAGAAGTTTAAATCACCATGATCAGCCCAGAGATTTCTCAATATCCAGTCAGCGGCTTACAATGGCTTTTACGTCCAACGTCACCTACTAAATCGGCCTCACCTCAAGCAATGTCGTGCTAAAGATTTTGGCATTTGGGTAACTGCAAGCGCCGCTGCCTGAGATTTTGTAACCGAGGAATAACTGTGCCTATTAGAAGTTAATGTAACAACACCATTGAAGCGCCAATAGTGTTTTAAGTAAAGTGCATTTCCGCGTCTTTTCGTCCTTCCGTATCTCTGTGGAATGTTTGAAAGCACCACAACACGGTGATCTCAGACCCACATATTTCAATATTCAAGGTGCCATTATATTAAAACCGGCATCGATATAAACAATGCTGCCGGTTACAAGATGCGCTTCATCGCCAACTAAAAATCGGGCGTATGCACCAACGCAATCAATGCAGACTAATTCATGCGCCGGAGATTTTTCGCGCGCCACTTCTAACAAATCATCAAAATGCGCAATCCCTCCGGCGGCGCGAGTGGCCACAGGTCCTGGTGACAAAGCATTGACGCGGATTCTCTTTTGGCCCAGTTCTGAGGCCATGTATTTTACCATCCCTTCCAGCGCAGCTTTGACAGGCCCCATGACACCATAGTTTTCGACCACCTTCTCACCACCGTAATAGGTTGTGGTTAGCAGGCAACCGCCATCCTTCATTAATGGCTAGGCGCGCGAAGGAATGACACGAGATATCCATGGCAGTCAGAAATCCGTTTTTCGAAGAATCTGTTACGCGTCCGTGCAGATCCTCGGAGGGCGCGTAGGCTATTGCATGGAGAAGAAAGTCAAGGCGGCCCCATTTATCACTGATCAAGTGAAACAGCTTCCGCATTTCAGTTTCGTCAGTTACGTCCAGTGGACGAATAATCGACGCACTAATTTGTTCTGCGAGAGGGCGCACATAGGGTTCGGCCTTTTCGTTTAGGTACGTAATAGCCAACTCCGCACCCGCCTCACGAAAAGCGCGGGCACACCCCCAGGCAATCGATTTTTCATTTGCGATACCAACAATCAAACCTTTTTTCCCCGCGAGCGTATCTATTGACATTTCACTCTCGAATCCTTGGTGTTCGTTGTATTAGTTGATGAAAGCCGTATTTCTGGACAGAGGAAAATCATACCTGTTTGCTGTACTATATTCTTCCAGAAGTCTTTATTTTCTGGAAAGTTACTAGGTTTTTTGCTGAAATTCATATTTTTTCAATTCCTATTTATTGTTCTTCATTTCACTTACACAAAAACTTCGTTTCTATGCCATGGGTCTCCCACATTTTCTGAATGGAAAAATAGGTGAAAGCCGCCGACCAGGTAATCAACAGAAGCCCGTTAAGGGCCTCAATTCCAGTGAGGAAGCGCATGGTATCGACGGGGAATACGTCTCCTACACCAAGTGAAGAGTAACTGGTGGCAGAAAAATACAGATAGGTGGGAAAATGATCTTGTACATTGCCGGATAAATCCGCGAACCCCAGAAAGTGAATAAGTATCCAGTAAATCGTGGCATATATGAAAATGGCTGCGCCATGAGCAATGAAAACTCCCGTCACCATGATGTACATGATAGGTCTAGGGCCGGCATTTGTCCTGGAGACAACATGCGAAATGAAACACAAGCATTCATAAAACAGTCCCGTGACAATGAAAATAGCCACGATACTGGCAATTGAAATTTCCAATAGCTGTTCCATTATTGACCTCTCATTTTCCTCCGCCCAGTAACGCCGTTCTTTCCCATTTCACCGGCCAGTTAACCAGTAAGATACCCAAAACTGTCAGGCCGATACCTACTGCCGGTAAAATCCCAATACTTTCTTGAAAGAAAACCACTCCTAAGGTTAGCCCGAAGACTGGTACTAGAAAGCTGAATGCGTTGGCGCGGTTAAGTTGCATTTGTCCTAGCACACGGCACCATAACCAATAGGCTAATGCCGTTCCTGGCAGAGCCAGACCCAGGAGGCTTAAAATAAAAGGTGTATTCCAGGTTATATGGGTCTCTTCGGTAAAGAAGGCGATCAGTGCGAGAAAACAACTCCCGAGGACGAGTTGCCAGCCCATAGCACTAAGGGCGTCTATTCGATGTGCTAAGCGCCGGATGAGCACGTTACTGTAATGCCGGCTGCCGCCAAAACAATGTAGAAAATTCCGAGGGTGTAATTGCCGTTCATGTTCGACATAAGAGAGGGAAGTGCAATCAGCACGATACCAAAAAATCCCAACAGGAGTCCAATTTTCCCAAATCTACTCAGACGTTCTTTTAGGACCAGAGAGGCCAGCACTGCCGCCATAAGCGGTTGAGTGTTTGCGATAACCGTCGCTATACCGGGCGAGATAAATTCCGAAGCATGGAACATGCCGAAAAACCCTAACGTCGTCGCCCCGAGACCAATTGTGCCAAGCATAAGCCAAGTTCCTATATCTCGTGGTTGGGGGCGTTTCATAATGAGCGCAATAGCAAGCAAAGTTACCCCCGCTAAAAACGCGCGGAGCGCGGCAAACGTCAGGTGCGGCGCGTATGATAAACCCAATACAATCAATGGAAAGCAGATTGCCCAAAGAAACATGACTAAAATAATCTGAGCCGTATTAAGCATGGCTATTTTCCTGAACTCAAAGCTTTTGCACCTCTCACTATTTTGGTTGCCGTTGATAAGCGGATCACGGTCAATCCTGCGCTTGCGGAAAGTAAGGAGCCGATAAGGATAGAAAGCTTGGCCGACGAAATAAGTTCAAGATCATCGAATGCGAGCGTTGCGACGAATGTGCTCATGGTAAAACCTATCCCGGAAAGAAGTGCAACGCCATATAATTGCATCCACGTAATGCTCTCGGGTAGTTGCGCGAGGCCTGCCGCAACAGCCGCACGGGAAGCACAAAAAACCCCAATTTGCTTTCCAACACATAGGCCGGCTATGACACCTAGGGATACCGTTTCTAGGGGCCAAGAGTCTGCAGCAGAATCAATTGTGATTCCGGCATTAAAAAAGGCGAACAGTGGAACGACCAGCAAGACATTCCAAGCGTGAAGCCGACGTTCAGTATGACGAAGAGGGGACGAAACTTTGCTGTCGGACACATGCAAGGGAACAGCCAGTGCGATGAAAACGCCTGCGAGCGCGGCTTCCACGCCGGATTTGAGCATCGCTACCCAAAGCACCAGGCCAACGACTATATAAGCTGCCGGCAGTACAACGCGGAACCTGTTAATTAAAATAAGAGCGAGGATTGCTAGGCCTGCAACGAGAAGAGGCATGACGGAGAGCGGCTCCCCATAAAAAAAACCGACAACAATGACCGCTCCTATGTCATCAAAAATAGCGAGGGCTGTAAGAAATATCCTTAGGCTCACGGGAACTCGCGACCCTAGCAGGGACAGCACGCCGAGCGCCAAAACAATGTCGGTTGCAGTTGGAATTGCCCAGCCACGGAGTGCAATCGGATCTGCCCAGTTCAGGCTCGCATAGATAACTGCCGGAAAGGTCATACCACCTAACGCAGCAAACACCGGCAGTACCGCGCGCTTGTAGCTTGCGAGATGGCCTTCGAGAAGTTGCCGCTTGATCTCCAATCCGACGACCAGAAAGAAAATTACCATCAGACCTTCATTGATCCATTGCACTAACGGCCCATCAATGACGAGGGGGCCAAAGCGAAAATGAACCGGAGTGTGATGAACAAGGGCATATATCCCTGCAAGCGGTGAGTTAGCTGCTACCAACGCTAACAATACAGCCGCAATCACGATCAAACCCGACGTTTGTTCATATCGGAAAAGCCTGGTTATTCTTCCCACGGCTAGCTCGCGGGCGGTAGTTGACAGAACCCCTGTGCCGGCACGTCAAGCGCACTGTTAAACTTGCTTGACAGATTTTGAAAGGCAATTAATCCGGTGAGTTCGACAATTGTGTCGTCGTCGAAATATTTCTGTAGTTCGGCGAATATTTTATTATCCACACCCCGGTCATATTTCGTGACTGCATCGGCATAATCCAGCGCCGCCTTCTGAGCCGGCTCGAACAAATCGCTTTCTCTCCAATTTGGCAGTGCCCCAACCATCCCTTCAGAGACGCCACGTTTCAACAGGATAGCGGAGTTCAAGTCGACGCAGAAGGAGCAGCTATTAATCTGTGATACCAGAACGGTGACGAGTGATCGCAAAACCGGACTAAGAGGCGAGCGTTTTCGGTCTATCATTCCATAGAGTATGGCCACGCCAAGAAACAGTTTCGGTGAACGAGCCCACAGAAGCGCCGCCTCCAGTACAACTCCATATTTACGCCTTTGATTCCAAAAGAAGGGGCGCAGATACCAAGGATAATCTGGATGTTCTTTGGGGTTTATTCGCAATGTTCCATCCTCATTTTTTCACATGCCAAACGTAAGTGATTTAATTGGTTACATTTTATGTGGACGAGACGTGATTCCGTTCGCGACTTGAAGCTCGCGTACATACTTCAAAATTGCCTCCAAATCGGCTTCGCTCACCTGCGGTTGTGGGGGCATGTTACCAAAGGGCCAATGATGCTGGCGAACGCCATTTTTCGCTGCAAGATAGAATGCCACATCAGCGTGATGTCCGGGGTTATATATATCGTGGACAAGCGGCGGCCCCTTGTCGGTCCCTGCCGCATTGACGCCATGGCAGGCAGCACAATTCGCAGCAAATGCTTTTTCTCCCTTTTCTGCAAGTGCGGTCAGTTTCGGAATGGATATGTCTGTCCGAGTACTATCACCCCGAGGATCGATCAACTGGAAAAGGAAAATGACGGCACTGCCGACCAACAGAACCAATACCGTTATTTTCGGCCAATTTGTGCTTATCTTCATGGGTTTAATTCACTTCCATCAGGAACGGGTATCGTTTTTTAATTTGGGTTAGATCTCATTCCTCAACCAATCCGGAGCATTTCATCAGCAAGGAATGCATAAGGGGGAACGACAAGATTCTTGGGTGCAGGGCCTTTGCGAATTCGGCCGGAGGTATCATAGTGAGAACCATGACACGGGCAAAACCAGCCGCCCCACTGTCCGAGCGGATCGCTATTGCGTTGACCAAGCGGCACGCACCCAAGATGCGTGCATATGCCAATGACGATCAACCATTCAGCACGCTGAACCCGCTGATCGTCGCGCTCAGGATCGATCAGGTCCGCAGTGTCATCCATGCGTGCCCGGGCGATCTGGGCTTCGGTCCGATAATCGATAAATACCGGGCGTCCGCGCCAGGCGACGGTCACGCGTTGCCCCTTTTCTATTTGGCTAATATCAATTTCAACAGACGACAGGGCGACAACATCGGCCGACGGATTCATATTGTCAATAAACGGCCATATCGCGAAGGCACCGCCAACGGCCACCACCGCTCCAGCCGCCACATAAAGAAAATCCCGGCGGCCACTTTCACGCTCTGGATGCGACGAGTCCAGCAATTCCTGAGTGTCAGTCTTTAACGCCATAATGGTGCTCCCCAGCGCCCGAATGATCCATCAATTTCTTCATTCTCTCAGGCACATCTGCAATGGAAAAAATCGCCTGCTCCTTGTGGCTATGAACGAAGGCAATAATGTCTGCAAGCTCCTGGCCGGTCAGTTCAATCGTCTCGTCAAGCTCTTCACGTTGCAAGGCGACCATCGCTTCCGCGCCCCTCCACATCTTGGCGGCAAACTCAAACGGGTTCATCATCAGTGGCATGGATGATGCGTCAAGAGCGGGAGCGTCCTCACCGCCGATACCATTAACGGAATGACAAACAACGCAGCCTTTTGACGCGAAAAGGGCGCGTCCGCGGGCTGGATCCATTTGAGGCATCGCCAGCATACCCTCGCGCATCATTCCCGGCATATTATCGTCATTCATCTGCGGCATCTGATGTCTTTTCGTGCCTTCGTGACCAGTATCGGTCCAAGCGATGCCTGGAAAGGACACGAGCGCCATAATCATAATCATCTTCCAACGAAAATTTTTCATGAATATCTCCAGTTCAGATTAGCTGCATCAAATTCACAAATTAATTCCATGGCTCCCGGATGAAGATTTCGAGCCACGCCCGAAGGCCGGAATAAACCTGGGCGTAACCTCCGCGTAATCCCGGTAGACATCACCAAACGTCACCTCGGCCTCACGTTCTTCACTCAACGCCAAACGCCAATACATGACCAATAGGATCGGAAACATGGCAAGAGTTAGCAATGTCGGCCATTGGAAAAGAAATCCAAGCATGATAAGCCCAAAGCCGACATATTGTGGATGTCTGATCCGTGCATAAGGGCCGGTCGCGGCCAAATTGCCCGACTTTTGTGCCTGATACAGGACTTTCCATGCAGCGGAAAGCAAGATAAAGCCGCCGCCAATAAATGCGAAGCTCAAGATATGAAACGGTCCGAAATGCGGGGAGGATTTCCAGCCAAAAAGCATCTCAGGCAAGTGGCCGGAGTCATGCGCGAACCAGTTGACATCGGGGAAATTGCTTTGAAGCCATCCGGATAAGAAATAGATGGTCAGCGGAAACCCGTACATCTCCGTGAATAATGCGACGATGAAAGCACTAAATGCACTAAAGGTCCGCCAATCACGCGGGCTATTGGGTTTAAAGAAACTGAAGGCAAAGATAATGAACACTGCGGAATTTATGATCACGAGTGACCATAGTCCATAGTTTACCGGTTGATCAGTCATGTTTTTTATCCGAATGAGATGAAGGGCCATGCTGAGAGTCATCGCCGGAACCATGGCCGCCATGACCATGATGCATGAACAGATGCATCAGAACGCAGCCCCCTAGCAGTAATATCAACGGAAGGTAAGTGATGATATGCGCTGTGTGTTCCACCCACAAAAAATAGCCGGCGACGGCAATAAATCCGATAAGCACAATACCGGTTTTGGAAAAGAAAAGATCTCTCACGACTTACGCTCCTCCTTGAATTAAGAACCTGGCATCACAACCATCTGATGCCCTTTTCCGTCGATCGTGATTTGCCCCAAAAGCTCAAGGCTTTTTTGGTCGACGACCCAGATTTTGGTCTCGTCAGAACTGGAAACGTAAATCTTGCCCGTCTCTGTAATTGTTGCCAGATGATAGGGCGCTGGTGATAACTCGGCAGTCTGTAGGGATCCTGATGCAAGATCGACCTTTGCTATCTTGTCATCCCCAAGTGCGGCCACAAACAACGCGGTGCCGTCCTCGGAAAGATCAATACCGTGAAGTACCGATCCCAATTTCATCGTGTTTGTTTCTTGCATCGACTTTGTGTCAACGACAGATACGGTTCCGTCGTCTACATTATTGACGAAGAGAGTTTTACCATCCTTTGAGAGCACGATATGTTCCGGGCTCATTCCAACTGGAATAACCTTTTCAACGTTCCAGTTCTTACTGTTGATGGTGCTTATGGTGCTGTCACCTGCATTGCTTACAAATAGCCGCTCGCTATCCGGGCTGAAGACGGAATAGTTGGGAAATTCGCCGGTTGAAATGTTGCCGACAATCTCAAAATTCGTCAGATCAATCACCGAAATTTCACTTTCGTTTGGACGGGTGACAGCCGTGTATCTACCGTCAGGGCTGACCGACACATGATGGACCGCACCTGGTACATCGATCGTCCGTATGACCTCCCCTTCGCTGATTTGAATCACGGAAACAGTACTCACCGATGCAATATCTGAATTTTCTGTCTGCACGGATGACGCCTTATGATGAGCGGCATGTTCGTCTTCAGAAATACCCTTCGGTTTTGCCGGTTTAATGTCGACAGAGCGCTCTGAATAGCTACCGGCGATTAGAAATCGTCCGTCCGGAGTTCCCGCCAATCCATGAACAGCCTGTAGTCCATCTATGATACCAATGATCTGATCTTTCGCAGCATCTATAACGGCAATTTTACTCTCACTCCCTAGCGGCACGTAAACAAACGGTTCCGCACGAAGAGACCGTGCTCCCACTAGCAATATGCCGCTGACAATCCAGGCCGTAGCCAAAAAATTTAAAATCGTTCTCACTATCCAATCTCCTGTTGCGTTAGCACTGAGTTCTTTTGTAAAGACCCCGTAAAAACCCTTTGCATCTATTTATCCAAAGCGCGTTTGCGGTTTTCAAACTCCTCCGGGTCAATTTCGCCACGAGCAAAACGCTCGTTGAGAATATCGACCGCTCGATCTCGCCGATTGCCTGATCCGTCCGCAATACCCATCCAACGGAGAACAAGAATGACTACGCCCACAATTAAGGCGATCATTAAAATCATCATCAAGGGACCGAATATCCATCCGCCCGCCCCCATGCCGTGCATGGAGTAGTTTTCACCGGAATCAGCGAGCGCAATCGGCGCCGATAATGCCAACATTCCGATAGCTGACATGATAGTAAGTTGTGCTCGATACATTTTCATTCTCCTTGACTTGCGAAATGATTTCAAAATTTGCATTACCGTTCCTAGATTTTGACGGACCTCAGTCTCAACGCATTAAGAATGACTGAAAGTGATGAAAGACTCATTGCAGCCGCAGCAAAAATTGGTGAAATCAGGATATCGAAAAATGGGTAGAGCACCCCTGCCGCTACCGGCACGCCAGCGCCGTTATAGACCAGCGCAAAGAACAGGTTTTGCTTGATATTGCGCATAGTTGCCCGCGATAAACGGCGGGCCCGGATAATGCCGTTGAGGTCGCCCTTCACAAGGGTGAAACCGGCACTCTCAATCGCAACATCAGCACCAGTGCCCATGGCGATGCCTACGTCAGCCTGCGCCAGGGCCGGAGCATCATTCACGCCGTCACCGGCCATCGCGACCTTGCGGCCCTCGGCCTGCATCTCTTTAATAATGCGCGCTTTGTCCTCAGGCAGTACATCGGCCCGAATTTCGTCTATACCCAATTTGGCGGCAACAGACTTTGCCGTGCGCTCGTTATCACCGGTCGCCATAACGATCCGAAAACCTTCGGTATGCAGCGCTTTGAGTGCCGCAGGTGTGGTTTCCTTCACGGGGTCGGCGACACTCACCAGCCCGGCGATCTCACCGCCCACGACCACGAACATAACTGTTTCGCCCTGATCGCGTCGGGCGTCCGCGATATCACTAAAACCTTTCGTGGCTACACCAAGATCGACAACCAGTCTGGCGTTTCCGAGAGCAACGGATTTGCCGTCCACAACGCCTGTGACGCCCTTGCCTGTGACAGCCTCAAAATCCTCAGCCTTTGCCAACGTGATCTCGCGTTCTTCGGCGCCGGCAACTATCGCCTCTGCCAACGGGTGCTCGGAACCGCGTTCGAGGCTGGCGGCAAGTCGAAGGACTTCCGCCTCTTCATGCCCGTCTTCAGCAAGTACGGCGATGAGCTTCGGCTTACCGACCGTCAGTGTTCCGGTCTTGTCGACGATAAGAGTATCTATTTTTGCAAACCGTTCCAGCGCCTCTGCGTTCTTGATGAGCACGCCAGCTTGCGCACCGCGTCCGGTTGCTGTCATTATTGAAATAGGCGTCGCAAGTCCCAACGCGCAAGGGCAGGCGATGATTAGTACAGCAACGGCGGAAACCAACGCATATGCATAAGCCGGGTTCGGTCCCCAAATTGACCAGGAAATAAATGATAGGATGGCGACAAGGATCACGGCGGGCACGAATTTACCGGCGACCGCATCTGCTAGCTTCTGAATCGGGGCACGGCTCCGTTGCGCACTCGCAACCATTTCCACAATCTGGCTAAGCATTGTGTCAGCGCCGACGCGCTTCGCTTCAATAATAAGGCTACCGGTGCCATTGATAGTAGCCCCCGTAACCGTATCACCAGCTACCTTCTCTACTGGAAGAGGTTCTCCAGAGATCATTGATTCATCGACAGATGAGCGGCCTTCCGACACTATCCCGTCCACGGGAACTTTATCGCCGGGGCGTACACGCAGCCGATCACCAACCGCAACTTCTTCGAGCGGAATTTCCTCTTCGCTGCCATCATTGCGGATGATGCGGGCTGTCTTTGCGGCGAGATCCAGGAGCGCCTTAATGGCGGCACCGGTACGTTCACGTGCGCCAAGCTCCATCACCTGACCCAACAGCACGAGGACGACGATTACTGCGCCCGCTTCAAAATATACCCCGACATTGCCTTCAGCGTCCCGAAATCCTTCTGGAAATATTCCAGGCACCAAAACAGCAACAACACTGAAGAGATAGGCGGCGCCGACGCCCATGCCTATGAGTGTGAACATGTTGAGGCTCTTGTTGATAACCGACTTGACTCCACGGACAAAAAATGGCCAACCCGCCCAGAGAATAACCGGCGTACCCAAGACAAGTTCAGTCCAGAGAGCAGTTCGTTCTCCAATCATATCGCGGATGAAGCCAAGTCCAACGAAGGGTCCCATTGTCAAAATGAGTAGCGGGATTGTTAAGACAGTGCCGATCCACATGCGCCGCCTGAAATCTAGCAATTCAGGATTGGGACCTTCATCGCCCGTCGGCACGCCCATAGGCTCGAGAGCCATACCGCAGATCGGGCAATCACCGGGCGCATCCCGAACAATTTCGGGATGCATTGGACAGGTGTAATTTGCGCCAGAAACAGGTTCTTTCGTTTTCTGCTTGTGCGCACCTGAAATATAATGTTCCGGATCGTCCGCGAATTTGTCATGGCACTTCTGCGAGCAGAAGTGATAGGTGGTTCCTTCATGATCAAACCGTGGTTTGTCTTTATTTAAGTCCACCGTCATGCCGCAAACAGGGTCTTTACTAATTGACCCGGCATCGACGACATTGTCGCCATTTTTAGGACGGGTATGTGAGTGTGATTTGTTCATGAACTTTTTCCTGTCTCTTCAATTCCCTTGTTCGTCTCAAGGAAATTGTTTGCCAAATCCGGAACCCCGTATTCAATATTGAACATCCGTTCATAGGCGGTATCGCGAGACTTGCGGTTGTTCTCCATCATCTGGGAAACTTGAGCAATGAAGTCCCGTTCCTTTAGGAGCATTGGATGGTTGTCGGTAAGCGGTTTTCTGATTTCGTTAATTTTTTTGGCAACATCCGCCAGACCCTGCATCCAAGGATTAAATGCCTCTGAGAAAAGGTATCGACTGGTACGCATTGGATGCATCCATTTCATAACTTCAGCAGACCAGGGATTTGACACCGCCTGGACCCATGGGCTGATGAAAGTGCGATAGAAAGCCTCATTGGCTTCGGACACTGTACGCACTCGTTCAAATGCTTCATCTTGCCGGGGAAACTGTATGTCTTCAACCTGCCGCTCCTCAAATCTGACGGCAAATTGCGGCTTATGACAATCCGGATCACCTGTGGGGTTATCGATTTTCATCTCGTATAGCCCCGGCACAAGCGCCTCGATCTCATCAAGGCTTTCGAGAATAGCCCGATGTTCCAGCCGGGCGACGCTGGCTGAAACAAAGATGCCCAGATGTCCAACGTGCGGATTGGTCAGATATACAATACGCTGGCCTGCCGATTTGAGGTCTTCCGTATCTTCATAAACTGCAGGGATCCAGCCAAGTGCTTGATGGGGAGGTGTAATATTGTCACCATAAGAGGCGAAGATAATGAGTGGATTGCGGATTCTCCGCAAATTGACAGTGCAACCGTCGCAAATGCGGAATTCACCTTTCTCCAGCTTGTTGCCGATGAAAAGATTTTCCGCAATTCCAACCATTTCCTCGCGGCTCAGGAAGTAAAAACCGTTCCACCACCGTTCAAATTCAAGAAACCGGTCTCGCTCAGTATCGACCTTATTGAACAGGCCTGCATATTTCTCCCAGATCGCTTTTTCAGGTTTGAGATTCTCGAAATTTTGCGCAAGCCAGGCACCGTCAAAGCGACCGTCGCCAAGATCTGCTGTGAAATGGGTCATCCAGACGCCGCCGAGTAATCCCCCGGCTATGCGCATCGGATTTATGCCTGCGTCGCCCGCCCAATAAGATAGGGGCGATCCATTCAAGATTGTTGGACCGA
>CAXBLS010000097.1:0-12992 GCA_963976585.1 uncultured Kordiimonadaceae bacterium | reverse complement strand
ATATCCATCTGCACGAGAACGTGGTCAGGATCATCTTTAAGGATATCAATTAATCGGTCCTGCAATTGTGGTTGTCGTCTACTAAAGGCCCTGTTGGTGCGGCCTCTTTTTCTAAAACGGTTTGGATTTATCATATCGTTACCGTCCCAAGTCATAGAGAGCAAGCGTCTTTGTGAACTCACCCGCAGGTTTTTAGCGCGATCTTCATGGCCCTCAAACTTCACGCTTGCGAGTATGCGATCATTGGAAACCCAAATCGCCCAGTTGAAAATGCCATCGTCATAAGGTATGATATTTTCTTCAATAGTATCTTCACCTAGCATTTTTGTGACAATTACGATCTCCCCATTAATCGTTTTTAAAATCAATATTTTATTGCCATCCGGGGAAATCTGAACGCTTAATATTTCCGGAAGCGCTCCAAAGGCTTCTGCAGAAATTGATCCGTTTTCTTGCGCGCTTGAAAAGAGAGGGACGAAAAATGCATAAATTAAAAGTGATGTGGCAGCCAAGATCCTGTTCATTTCTTCCTCATCTATGATCTCGGCTTCAAGGAAAACCAATGTATAAGCTTACCTCGTTCATCCTGGTTCATCTGAAGCCCCAGTTTGCTGCGCCGCCATAAAATATCATCGGCGCATGTCGCCCACTCCAGATCACATAAATACTGCACCTCTTTTTCATAAAGGCCATGGCCGAAATATTGCCCCATATCGGCCTTTGAATTTACATTTTCAAGCAGTTGCCAACAAAGAGTACCATAAGCCCCAAAATACCGTTCGAGCATTCCTTCATCAAGGAACGGATAATCTCGGCAAATTTTATCTACGTAAAAATCAAATTCGTCGAAGCTGAAATCACCACCTGGTAGCGCACTGGTTTGGGTCCAATCGCCCTTCATTTTTGGAAAACAAGCGCTCAGGTGCGCAAGAGCCTGTTCAGAAAGAACTCTGTATGTGGTTATTTTTCCGCCAATGATGTTTAGAAGACAACTATTCTCATCAAATTTTAGGACAAAATCACGGGTTGCTTCCTGTGCCTTACTTGCACCGTCATCATAAAGTGGACGTACACCCGCATAGTGGCTAATGACATCCTGCGGCGAAATATCATTCTTGAAATATTCGTTTGAGACGGTGCAAAGATATTTAATTTCACTGTCATCTATCTGAACATTTGACAAGTCACCCTTAAAATCCTGATCTGTTGTGCCAATTAGAGTAAAATCGTTTTGATAAGGAATGGCGAAAATAATCCGTCCTTTATCGCCCTGAAAAACATAGGAGCGATCATGATTATAGAGCTTTCTAACAATAATGTGACTACCCTTCACCAGTCTCACCAGAGGTCGGTCTGGTTTTTCCAGAACATTTGAAATGATATCATCAACCCAAGGCCCCGCAGCATTTACAAGCACCTTTGCCTTCAAAGACCGTTGCTCACCAGAGGCCGTGCTTTCAAGGGTTATACTCCAGAGCCCCCCTTTACGTACAGCCTCTATACAACGATGCCTCGTCAATATATCCGCTCCATTATCCCTTGCTGCACGGGCATTTAAAACAACCAACCTAGCATCATCAACCCAACAATCAGAATATTCAAAGGCTTTACGGTAACCAGGCTCCAATATGCCAGAATACTCCCCTTTTTTGAGCGATACCGTTTTTGTAGCCGGCAGGATTTTTCGCCCACCCAAATGATCATAGATAAATAGTCCGAGGCGAATGAACCACGCTGGGCGAAGTCCTTTTTGCGGAAGTAAAAACCTAATTGGTTTGATAATATGCGGTGCTTTTTTGAGTAGCACTTCCCGCTCTATCAACGCCTTTCGTACCAGCATAAATTCATAATGTTCAAGATATCTCAAACCGCCATGGATCAGCTTGGTACTTGCCGACGACGTCCCGCTAGCTAGATCATTTTGTTCAGCGAGTATAACGGACAACCCCCTGCCCGAAGCATCCGCGGCAATGCCTACACCGTTTATGCCCCCACCAATAATAAATATATCAGTGATATCGTTCAATTTAGATCCCTATAAATTCTTCTTTAAAAACTTTTCCACTTGTTTTAAAAACTCGATACGGTGGACTTCGGTGCTTAAAAAATGATTGCCGCCTTCAAATTCGATATACTTTATATCTTTGTCGGCTTTTTTCATAACTTTATAAAAATCCCTACTTTGTTCAACCCTGACACTGCGGTCTATATCACCGTGAAGCAGTAGAACCGGAACGTTGAAACTTTCTATATTTTCTGCGGGTGAAGCTTCGTCAAGTGTCCATTCATCACTAACAACAAAGTTTTCATATATACTATAATCCGTATATCTTTTTCTATATCTCATAAAACTTGACAGGTCAGTTATTGGTGCAAACGAAACAGAGCATTTATAAAGGGATGGATCTTTGACAATAGCCTGAAGTGATGCATAGCCGCCATAACTTCCACCCATAATACATATTTTGTCAGCATCCGCATATCCCGCTTCTATCACCCATTTGGTGCCATCATTAATGTCTTCAAGCATTTTGCGGCCCCATTCCTGATAACCCAACGCAGTAAAATCAGTTCCAAAACCGGATGAGCCACGGAAGTTCATTTGCAGAACGGCGTAACCTCGTGCAGTCAGAAACTGCACCCAATAATCAAAATCCCAGTGATCCCTTACCCACCACGGTCCACCGTGAGGCATGATTATAGTCGGATGGTTTTGGTGTTCTTCGCCCCTTGGGAGTGATAAATAACCTGAAATTTCAAGACCATCGCGCGCTTCATAAGAAATAGATTCCATTGGCGAAAGTAGTTCATAATCCAGAGCAGAATAATTATAGGCTATGGCATCCATCGAGCCATTATTAAGATCAAGAATATAGTAGCTTCCGGGATTTGTAGGTGACGAAACCCGGAGGACCATAGTTTTTGCATCTTCCGTCTCGCTGACAACCTTTACCAATTCACCAGGAAAGTTTGCTGTGAATATTCTTTGTAAACGCTTACCCTGATCACTCAGGCGGACAATTTTGTTGCTGTCATCTATATAAGTGTACTCAGTTACTTCACCATCAACTATAGATATTGAATTAATGTCAGCATCGTCATTACTTGCAATCTCTTCCGTTATTTGTTTGCTATCAACGTTATATTTGTAAAAAGCTTTTTTTCGTTTTGCATTTAATTTTGAAATAAAAATGATGCTTGGATCGTTTGAAAAACCGACAAAATTAAAGGGGGGGTTTTCTTTAAGTTCATCATATTCAAAAAGTACTCGCCACCCATCTTTGTCACTTTTTCTATATCGGGCGAGACTACGAACAATTTTTGTTGTTGTTTTTCTTGACCGCCCTTCGCCGTAACGCACGATATGGTCCTCATCAGTTCTCCATTCTTGAATAACCGAACTACTATTTATGATCTTTTCGCGGTCCTTTGTTTTTAGATTTAATCTATACACACCTATTGCAAGAGCGTCCTCCAAATCCATCTGAATAAGGATATGATCCGGGTCATCCATCATCATATCTATAACGTCGTCTTGAAATTGTGGGATATTTACCCCTGTCAGCCTACTGGTTCTTCTTACATTACTGATATTGAGATTGATTGGGTTTTCAATCTTTTGTCCTTTCCAGTCAAATGTCACGAGACGACCTTCTACAGTATCAGTAAGGCCGCCCCTTCCTTCCCGTTTTGATGAAAACCTAATGCTGGCCAATATGGTATCATTGGAACTCCATCTTGCCCAATTATATTCACCCTCCTGTGTGGGAATGCCATTGGATGGAAGCGATGGATCTTTTAGAGATTTTGTAACGACAATTCGTCTTCCCTGATAATTTTGCATAAATAATATCTTGCTGCCGTCTGGAGAAATTTCAGCGTGACTAATTTCCGGCAACCGGCCGAATATTTCTGATGAAATATTAGCTTCCTGCGCGTTAGAGGAATTAAGAAGTATTACTAATATAGCAGAGAATAAAGATAGATATTTCTTGATCAGCATTGTCGCCCCCTATTTTTATCTTATGTAAATATTAGTCGCATAGGATAAAAGAAAATTCAAGTTTCAATATACGAAGGACAAATTCAATATGGACGATATTAAATTACTAATTGATATAATTGGCTGGATCGGGGCATTGTCTCTTCTTATGGCATACTTGCTTATTTCAAGCGGCAAGCTCGAGGCAAAAACTTATTTCTATCAAAATCTCAACTTATTGGGTAGTTTCTGTCTTATCGCTAACACTTTTTATTATGGCACCATGGCTTTGGTGTTTTTAAACTCGATCTGGGCGCTGATAGGGATAAACAGTCTGAAAAACATCATACTTCGAAAACATTGACCTCTTTTGGATGGCATTTCAAATTACAACAATTTTATTTTATGTTAATCGTTTTTTGTGTTTTTAAATGTTAGTCTCTCTTAATCATTAACAGCCATACAGAGGTGTCAGATTAAATGAACCAAATATTATCACGAAGTGGGGCCATGACGAGTATAATCACACTTGCATTATGTGTCAGCGCCTGTGGTGGTGGCTCAAGTGGTTCATCCGGCCAGACAACCCGAACCGCACCAACACCTCCCCCTGTTCCCGACCCATCAATTATTGTTTATGACACTGCGGAATTCAGACAGAACCCATCGCTGGCACAAATGAATGTTCAGGTAGCCTACGAAAATGGTATTTCCGGGCAAGGAGTGGTCGTGGCGGTCATTGACAGTGGTGTAACCGAAGTGCCGGAACTTCAGGGACAGCTACATGCAAACAGCACCAATATCGCAACGGGTGATCCAAATGATTCTGATGACTTCAATGGGCATGGCACATCCATGGCTGGTATTATCGCCGCAAACAGAGATCATTCGACGAATAATAATACATTTAATATGCACGGCGTGGCATTTAACGCACAAATTCTGAATATAAATGCCACTACAGCAACCGATTGTACGGATTTTGATAACTGTTCCTTTTTTCACTCTAATATTGCCAAAGGATATGATTATGCGATTAGTCACTCCGCCGATGTGATTAATGAAAGTCTTGGATCCGATAATTTAAGCAGTATTGGACTTCAGCAGGCAGTGCAACGAGCTGTAAACGCAGACATAGTTATCGTCGTCCCAGCCGGAAATATCGACGACGACACACCAGCGAACGTAAGTGCAAAAGTGCAACGATCGGCAGAGGTTGCATATGCACCGTGGGCAAACGGTCAAATCATCATTGCGGGATCCGTGGACAGAAACAATGTTATATCAGACTTCAGTTATAGAGCAGGTGAGGACGCAAAAAACGTCTTTCTTGTAGCACCAGGTAGCGAGATCATTGCTCCTGATCACGATGATACAAATAATTATGAATATATAGAAATTCTTGGCACCTCGGCATCGACAGCTCAAATCTCGGGCGTTGTAGCCCTGCTCATTGAAGCCTTTCCAAGCCTAAATGCTGCCCAAACAGCCGATTTATTATTCACCACTGCAACTGATCTCGGCGATCCAGGTGTAGATACCGTCTACGGCCATGGTCTCGTAAATGTTGAAGAAGCATTTACGGCGCAAGGCACCCTCTCGATTGCTGGAAGCGGTTTTGCCGCCGCAGTTGAGGTGGGAACAAATGACAGCTTGTCTCAGCAGAATTTACTTTTTACTGGTGGAGCATTTGGTGGTGAATTTTCATTTACAAATTCACTTAGCAACATCATGGTACTCGACAAATACAATCGCTCATTCACTATCGATTTTAGAAATAATATCTACGCACTGAATAACACAACGAGTATAGAAGGCTTCATGAGCCAAAGCTTAAGCAGCCGCCATCAAAACCTCACACTTAGCGATAAAATAACCATGAAACTTGGTTGGCAGCACGATAGCCGTTTTGCGGAAATCGATAAGCGCCATTTTTCAAATCACCTGGGCCTTGAACACAGAGCAGAAAACCTTCGCATGTCTCTTGCCTATGACCTGGGTGATCAAAGCGTGGCGCGCATGTCCTCTGGCATGTCTCTCGCTGAGATGATGGAAGATTATCGTCCGGATGATTTTATCGCACAAGGAAAACATGGTTTCAGTTCCCTTCTCTCTGCGCCCGGTACAAGTGCAGTATCTTATAAACGAGCTTTCGGGAACAAGATTAACATTGAAACCGCCTTTGCCAGAAGTAAATCAAATTTCGGTGAGAATATTATTTCTCGCAACATATCCCTTAAAAATACTCTTGTCCTGAACCGTATCACGAGAAATGCTGGTGATAAGTTACGCATAGGATTTGACTTTGGATTGCTTGAAGAAAAAGGAAGTGTTCTTGGTGCTATATCAACTGGGGCACTTGAAATAGGCAGCGGGGCCAGTACCGCATTTATAGGAACAAAACTAGACTATAATTTTTCAGGTAAAACCAAGTTTTTTGCCCAAGCATCCTACGGAATGACATCTGTTGATCAAAGCAGTCGAAGCATACTCGGCGATATATCCACATTAAAATCATATAGTTATTTATTCGGTCTTAAATCTACTTTTCTTTTTTCGCACAATGATCAATTGAGTTTAACAGTCAGCCAACCACTGCGTCTTGCATCAGGATATGCATCCATTAGCAATGCTGTGAGCCGAAATTACGCAACCAATCAATTTACCATGTCATACGATAGATTTTCGCTAAACCCGGCAGGAACAGAGCGTGACTTTGAGCTTTCCTATGCACTCAATAATGTTTACGGACTTCGGTTGCAATTTAATCTTCTGCACCAGTTAAATCCAGGCCATGTAAGCTCTATAGAGAGTGCAACAAGTGCCTTGTTCAGATTGGGATCGGCCTTTTGAGCATGAGCAATATTATAAGTTTCAGCAAAGCAAGAAAGAAGATAACCCGTCAAGAAAAAGAAAAGCACGCCAGTGAAAATCGCGTTAAATTTGGTCGCAAGAAAGTAGAAAAGAAACTTGAGGACGCGCAAAAAACCAAACGCGACAAACACCTGTCCGATCATAAGCTAGACGATTAATCGCCTCTATAATATTCTGGCAGATGCTTTTTAACCACTTCGCTATCCTCAGCCCAGGCATGACAGCTATTAAGAACCATTGGTTTCACATGCTTTTCCTGCTCGCTTCTTTCACTTGTTTTTTTCTGGATATTACCCATCAGAGTTTGAATTGATACTGTCGCAAGCGGCTGAAGAAGTTCAGTAATATGTGTGCAGCCATATTTTCCCTTCACTTTCTCATTGATGGCACGGCGCCACCCCCGACCAATGCGAATACCGATAAGTTCCCGATACGCACTGGTAATGGCCGGACACATTTCAAAAGGGCTATTATCTGTTACAGCCTCAACATCCCTTACGAGGAAATTACTGTCAATGGTTAAGCGAACCCACATTTCATGGATAGGATCTCCTGCTGCAATACCGTTTCGCCACTGATTTTCAATATCATAGCTTTTAATATCGGTCATATGGACTTCGATATCCCACAGGCCGTCTTCGCGGTGATATCCATTTAGCTCTATAGAGCGCGTGTGAACATGCTTGCGTGGTTGTGGATTTGAAAGTGGCATTTAAAACGTCCGAATAGGTGATAATTGGCTTCTTATATCGTATCATTTTAAATTAGTCATGGCATTTGAACATATTTTACGTTATCTGATGCATAATTGAGGAATAATGATGACAAAAAAAGCAGTAGTTCTTTTAAGTGGCGGCCTTGATAGCTCTACCTGTGTTGCCATTGCGCAAAAACAGGATTTCGAGGTATTTGGCCTTAGTTTCCGTTACGGTCAGCGTGATAACCATGAGCTGGACGCCGCTGAAGCGGTTGCCAAAACCATGGACATCAAACGCCATGTTATCATTGATATTGATCTACGCGCATTCGGTGGATCTGCGCTTACGGACGATATAGACGTACCCAAAGGACGTTCAGAAGACGAGATGGACCACGATATTCCCGTGACCTACGTCCCTGCGCGCAATACCATATTCCTTTCTTTCGCACTTGCTTTTGCAGAAACCCTAGAAAGCAATGATATTTTTATCGGTGTAAATGCCCTTGATTACAGCGGCTACCCGGATTGCCGCCCTGAATATATAGCCGCATTTCAAGATATGGCGCGCCTAGCCACTAAAATTGGCGTTGAAGGTGATACAGGCGTTAAAATTAATACACCGTTGATTGATATGACCAAGGCAGAGATCATAAAAACCGGTCTTGGACTAGGTGTTGATTACTCAATCACCACCAGCTGTTATGACCCCGATGAACACGGCATCGCTTGTGGACAATGCGACAGCTGCCTGCTACGCTTAAAGGGCTTTCGCGACGCTGGAGGCACCGACCCCATTGAGTATCAGTCATGACCTATTCAGTTAAGGAACTGTTTTATACCCTGCAAGGCGAAGGCGCACAAACAGGAAGACCTGCTGTTTTTTGCAGATTTTCCGGATGTAATCTTTGGTCCGGTCTTGAAAAAGACCGCAGCACTGCCAAATGTAATTTTTGTGATACAGATTTCATTGGGACTGACGGCGAAAACGGTGGCAAATATAAAACTGCTGAAGAACTAGCCCGTAAAGCAGCTGATCTGTGGCCAGGTGGTGGCAAACCCTATATCGTTTGTACCGGCGGCGAACCCCTACTCCAGCTTGATGTAAAGCTTATTAAAGCATTTCAAGAGCAAGGCTTCGAAGTTGCTGTAGAGACCAATGGAACCATTGAAGCCCCCAAAGAGCTTGATTGGGTTTGTGTTAGTCCCAAAGTTATGGATAAACTGGTTCAAACCACTGGTGATGAGCTTAAATTGGTTTATCCTCAAAACAATATCGATCCTGAGGACGTCAAACATTTAAATTTCACTCACTACTTCCTACAGCCGAAAGATGAAGTCGGTAAAGATCATACAGGCAGCGTGATAGATTACTGCCGCACTCATCCAATGTGGCGATTAAGCCTTCAAACCCATAAAATTATCGGTATAAACTAGTCTATATTTACGACAACATTACCGATGACTGCACCATTTTCTACTGCTTTATGAGCACTGGCAGTATCACCTAAAGTATAGGTTTCAGTTACGGCATGTTTCATTTCCGGATTTGCAATCATGGTATTAACACCTTCAACTGTCATTTTTCGTGCCTGATCAGAAAGAAGATAAACCAGAAACATTCTTAAGGTCACACCATTAAACATCATCGGATAAAATGGCAACGTCGGTTCCATTACTCCCATGGAACCGTAGGTAGCTATTACGCCGTTTGATTTAAGCACTTTATTGCTTACTTCAAGATTCCCACCAAATTCAACTTCAACAATGCGGTCAACACCTTCTCCGCCTGTTGCTTTCATGATTTCCACTGCTGTGTCGCCTTCACGGTAATTAATCACGGCATCGGCACCCGCCGACTTTGCGTGAGCGGCTTTTTCGGTGCCACTGACCGTAGTTATCACTTTTGCACCACCAAGTTTGGCAAATTGTATCGCATAATGACCCACTGCCCCTGCGCCACCTGTTACCAGAATTGTTTTACCCGATACATCGCCATCAGAATAAACCCCGTAATATGCGGTACTCGCCGGAATGCCAAGGCAAGCACCCTCTGCAAAGCTTACATTATCCGGTAAATGTGCCGCCTGCATTTCCGGAATAACCATATACTGTGAACAGGTTCCATTTGCCCGTTGCCATGCACCGTTCCAGATCCACACACGTTCACCAATGCGGTTGGCATCAACATCCTCACCAACGGCTTCGATAATTCCCGCGCCGTCTGAATGGGGTATAATCTGCTCATAAGCAATCGGTCCACGTGCTCCTGCGCGGGATTTGACATCTGATGGATTGACACCAGTTGCATGGATACGCACCAGAACCTCACCTTGAACTGGTGATGGTGTTGGTTGTTCACCAAAGTTAAGCACGCTATCAGCATCGCCTGTTTCCGTGTACCAAACTGCTTTCATTATTTTTCTCTCTTAAAATTGAGTTAGAGTCTCGGTATGACCGTCAACACCTAGCACTTGACCAGATATTTTTGAGCCAAATTTTGATGCCAGAAACAGTGCCATGTTGCCAACATCTTCTTTTTCAACGAAGGTTTTTAAACTTACTTGTTTCGTATAGCTCTCTTTAACATCTTCAAAGCTCATATTGCGTGCCTGCGCGTCGCGTTCCATTACGCCATCAATACGTGGGCCGGCGACGCTTCCTGGGCAGACGGCATTTACGCGAATTTGATCTTTGCCCAATTCCATCGCCATGGTTTTGGTAAGGCCAATTAGACCCCATTTAGCCGCCGTGTATGGTGAACGAAGAGGAAAACCAAAAAATGATGCGCTAGAAGCAATATTAATGATACTGCCCCCATCGTTTTTCTTTATATAAGGTATGGCGAGTTTAGAACAATAAAATGCATTATTTAAATCAATTATTATTGTTCTATCCCAATCTGTTGGATTAATATCTTCAACTTTTGCATTAGGCCCAGCAACGCCAGCATTATTGATCAATATATCAATCCCACCCAAATGTTCGACAGCATTTTCAAAAAACATCTCCATTTGTGCAAAATCAGAAGCATCTGCGATCTGCGCATATGCTAAATGTCCTTTTTCTCTCATTTCGGCAAAATTCTTATCATCAATATCAAATGTTGCTACCCTAGCTCCTGCTTGCGAAAACATTTTGGCCATAGCGGCACCAATACCGTTCCCACCTGCTGAAATAACAACGCGCTTATCTTTTAATAATTCTGATGTTTTTAGCATGACTTGACCCAAAATATAAATCCTATTATTCCTTGCCAAACATTGTGAAATTAAGCAAGGTAAATCAACAAAAAATCAGGGAACATAAATTATTGAACAACGATGATAATAAGCCGATAGATAAAACCATCTTTACGATGGCCGTACTGACTGTGTTGCTCGTTTCAATCCCTATGATGTTACTCAGTGATACAATTGGCCCCTTGATAATCAATCTTTATGATCATGTCGCATTTAATTTTGGATTGGTGTTTCAATGGGTTGCCATTGGTTGCGTCGGATTTATGGCCTGGCTCGCCTTCGGGCGATATGGCAATGTAAAACTGGGGGATGGCGATCCTGACTTCAGTACTTTAAGCTGGGTCGCAATGCTTTTTTCTGCTGGTGTTGGTGGCGCCCTCCTCTATTGGTCGGTTATCGAATGGGCTGCTTATTATACCAGCCCCCCTTTTGGCGCCGAGGCAAGGTCACCAGATGCCCTGAGATGGGCGACAAGTTACGGCATGTTTCATTGGGGCATTACGGCATGGTGCATATATGCACTCCCAACAATTGCCATAAGCTATTCATTTTACGTGAAAAAAATACCTTATTTACGTTTAAGTGCTGCTATTCTCGGTGAAAAATCAAGCACTTCTCTATGGGCGAAAGTGATCGACTTTTCATTTATGATTGCCCTTATTGGTGGTGCGGGAACTTCGCTTTCATTAACAGCCCCGATGATTTCAGCCGGACTTTCCCATTTAATCGACATTGAACGCGGCCCTACGGTTGATCTTGTGGTTATCTGCATCTGTATCACTGTTTTTGCGACATCGGTTTATCTGGGCCTTGAAAAGGGTATTAAAAAGCTTGCTGATATCAATTTTTATCTTTCGATCATATTGCTGCTTTTCGTCCTGATTGCCGGACCGACAACTTTTATTCTAATGATGGGAACAGAAAGCATTGGCTTCATGATGGGAAACATCATCGAGATGCTGACTTGGACCGATGCCGCAGAAAATACAGGTTTCGTTCAGGACTATACAATTTTTTACTGGGCGTGGTGGCTTGCGTTTGCACCCTATACTGGTATTTTTGTCACCCGTATTTCAAAGGGCCGCACTATCAAACAGGTTATCCTTTGCATGTGCACCTACGGTAGCCTCGGTTGCTGGGCATTTTATATCGTACTTGGTAATTTTGCACTAAGTGTCGAATTGTCTGGCGCTCTACCCGTTGCGAGCCTGATAGAAGCCGATGCGTTTGATGCCATCAGCGTTATATTTCTGCAACTGCCTTTTGGGTCTTTCGCACTTGGCCTTTTTGTTATCGTTACGTTGATTTATGTGGCGACTACATATGATAGCGCCAGTTACACTCTCGCATCAGCCGCGACAAAAGAACTGCACGCGGGCGAAAACCCCGCAACCTGGCACCGGATATTTTGGGCTTTTGCTCTTGGTATTCTACCTATTATCCTGATGTATATAGGCGGTCTAAAGGTCGTGCAATCCGCTGTTCTCCTTGCCGGATTCCCAATCGCCGTCGCCAGTATTTTTATGATCCATAGATTACTTAAATGGCTAAAAGAAGATCACTCCTGACCCGGTTTATCTTTTCTAAATATAGCCAGACCAAGTCCCGCCATCGCAAGCGCGACAATAAAATTGAGGTAGTTGAGAAACGCCCAAGGCGCATAATCAAACACCGCAACTCCCATAGCACCACTATAGAAGGCGCCGCCCAATGACCATGGCATCAATGGTGTAATTAAAGTGGTGCTTTCCTCAATGGTACGCGACAACATTCGACGTCTTAGACCCATTTCTTCATATTTATTTTTGAAAAGCTGTGCCGTCAGGACAATAGAAATATACGATTGACCAGTCGCAATACTGGCGACAATGCCCGTCAACATTGTCGCGGCCAGTAACTGGACAACGTTTTTCAAGTGATTAAGTATACCATCGAGCATTGCATGAAGATATCCCGCCTTATCAAGCAGTCCACCCAGCGCCATAGCGAACAGCGCAATAGCAAGCGTCGACATCATCCCAAGTATTCCACCACGATTAAGAAGCCGATCAAGATCAACATTTCCTGTTTCCGCACTATAACCGCTTTGAAGGCTACCAAGGATCGAAACAAAATCATGTCCTTGCTGCACTAGAGCTATGAGTACCGCTACTGCGGACGCAATAATCATCGTCTCTATATGTTGCTCGCATCCTGA
>CAXBLS010000096.1:0-13060 GCA_963976585.1 uncultured Kordiimonadaceae bacterium | reverse complement strand
AACCATCCGCAATGTTACTTTAAGGGAGACGTGATGTGAGCAATCAAAAATTTGATATGGTCGTGCTCGGCTCCGGTCCGGGTGGTTATGTGGCGGCAATTCGTGCGGCGCAACTCGGATTTAAAACCGCTGTTGTTGAACGCGCTGAACTTGGCGGTATTTGTCTTAACTGGGGATGTATCCCGACAAAGGCGCTGCTTAGATCGGCTGAGGTATTTCATAATATGAAACATGCCAGTGATTACGGTCTTGTCGCCGATCAGCTTGGTTTTGATCTTGATAAAGTAGTAGCCCGCAGCCGCGGTATCGCCGGGCAGCTAAGTGGCGGCATTAAGCATTTGATGAAGAAAAACAAAATCACAGTAATTGTAGGCAATGGCACGCTCGTTTCTCCAGGCAAGCTTTCCGTTGAGAAAGATGGTAAGAAAACAGTGGTGGAAGCAACGGATATTATCCTCGCTACCGGTGCCCGCGCCAAAGAACTACCGCATTTAAAAGCGGACGGGGAAATGGTCTGGACATACCGTCATGCGCTTGTGCCCAAAAAGATGCCTAAAAAGATGCTAGTTATTGGCTCCGGTGCCATTGGTATTGAATTTGCCAGCTTTTATAATGAGCTTGGTGCTGATGTAACGGTTGTGGAAATGATGGACAGGGTTCTGCCTGTCGAAGACGAAGAAATTTCAGCGTTTGCTGCAAAATCATTTAAATCACAAGGACTTAAGCTTGTGACGTCGGCCAGTGTCACCAAACTTGATAAGAAAAAATCAAGTGTTGTTTGCACCGTTGAAAGTAAAGGCGGCAAGTCAGAACAGATCGAAGTTGATGTGGTGATTATTGCCATTGGTATTGACGGAAACGTGGAAAATATAGGTTTAGAGCAAAATAAGATCAAAGTCGACCGCGGCCATGTTGTCACCGATGAATGGGGGCATACAGGAGTCAAAGGTGTTCACGCAATCGGTGACCTTACCGGTCCACCTTGGCTTGCCCATAAAGCCAGCCATGAAGGTGTTATTTTGGTTGAGAAAATTGCCCGCGACAAAGGCAATAAAGAAATCAAAGACCTTCATCCGATGGACAAAGGTAATATTCCCGGCTGTACATATTGCCGTCCGCAAGTGGCCAGTGTTGGTATGACTGAAAAAGCCGCTATTGCTGCGGGGCATAAGGTCAATGTTGGACGCTTCCCGTTCATTGGAAACGGTAAAGCCATTGCCATGGGTGAAGCAGAAGGTATGATGAAGACGGTGTTTGACACAAAAACCGGTGAGCTGCTTGGCGCCCACATGGTTGGTGCTGAAGTCACGGAAATGATCCAGGGCTATACCGTTGCCAGAACGCTTGAGACCACAGAAACAGAACTGATGCATACAGTATTCCCGCATCCAACCATGTCGGAGATGATGCATGAAGCAGTTCTGGATGCTTTTGGTAAAACAATACATATGTAAATCGGAACTCTTATGAGCGAAGCAAAAAAACTATCTGATTATAAACGCAAGCCGGATTGGATTCGGGTTAAAGCCCCGACATCCAAGGGCTATAATGAAACCCGCAATCTTATGCGCGGCCTTAAGCTCAACACTGTATGTGAAGAGGCAGCCTGTCCCAACATTGGTGAATGCTGGACCAAAAAACATACCACTGTGATGATCCTTGGTGATACGTGTACGCGGGCGTGCCGTTTTTGTAATATAAAAACCGGTAAAGGCAATCCGGTTGACCCGGAGGAGCCAGCGCATGTGGCTGAAATGGTTGTTGTCACGCAGATGAAGCATATTGTTATCACATCCGTTGACCGTGATGACCTCGCGGACGGTGGGGCAGATCAATTTGTTAAAGTGATCGCGGCGATCCGTGAAGCGTCACCGGAAACTACCATAGAAATACTGACACCGGATTTTAGAAATAAACCAGGCGCTCTTGAAACTGTGATCGCCGCAAAGCCAGACGTGTTTAATCATAATCTGGAAACAGTTCCACGCCTTTATACCCATATTCGGCCGGGGGCACGGTATTTCCATTCACTGAATTTGCTTTCGAAAGTAAAAGAAGTTGATCCTGAGATTTTTACCAAATCAGGGATCATGGTTGGCCTTGGGGAAAGTGAAGTTGAAGTTTTGCAGGTGATGGATGACATGCGCTCTGCCGACATTGATTTTATGACCATTGGTCAGTATCTTCAGCCAACTAAAAAGCATGTGGATGTCGAAGAATTTATCAAGCCGGATCAGTTTTTAAAATTTAAAAAACGTGCCAAGGCGAAAGGCTTTCTGCATGTATCATCGTCGCCACTGACCAGATCATCGCATCATGCCAGTGAAGATTTTGAAGTGCTCCAGGCCGCAAGACGCGCGCAGCTTGAAAAAGCAGAAAATAAAACCCATCAGGACGCGCCGATCGATATTGAAGAAATGAAAAAACATAATCCAAATTATGAGTTCTAATGCCACGCTTTATTGAAGACAGGACCTTTCCCTATAGCGCTAAACAGATGTATGATCTGGTGGCGGATGTTAAGGAATATCCAAGATTCCTACCGTGGTGTATTGGTGCAAGGCTTTATAATATAAAGGATAATGATTTTTATGCTGATCTGATTATCGGCTTTAAAGTTTTTCGTGAGCGCTTTACATCCCATGTGATGCTTAGCGCTGATAAAATAGAAATTGATTACGTGAAGGGGCCTTTAAGTCATCTTCATAATCTTTGGGAATTTAAAGACCTTGACGGCGGCGGATCAAGCCTGCATTTTGAGGTTGATTTTGAATTTAAAAACAAGCTTTTCCAGAAATTGGTCGGCGGTTTATTCACTGAAGCGGTGCACCGAATGGTCGCATCTTTTGAAATGCGCGCCGAAGAGCTATACGGAAAATAACAAGGACTAATAAATGAGCATGATATTTGAACCCAAGCCAACTCCAACTGTTGAAATTGCCGGTTCGGAAAAGACATTCCCCGTAAACCGCATTTATTGCGTGGGCCTTAATTATGTGGACCATGTGTTGGAATTTGGTGAAGACCCGGCCAAGGTTAACCCTGTTTATTTCATGAAGCCGGGTGATGCAGTGGTCGCGGATGGTGTCGATGTGCCGTATCCAGCGCACACCAGCAATTTCCACTATGAAATCGAATTGGTTGTCGCTATCGGCAAACGCGCTTCAAATGTCAGTGAAGATGAGGCCGAAGATCATATTTATGGTTATGCGGTTGGCAATGATCTGACGCGCAGAGATATGCAGTTGGCCCTAAAAGACAAAGGTATGCCGTGGGATCCATCAAAAGGATTTGATATGTCGGCGCCTATTTCCGCCATTCATCCGGCCAGTGAAATTGGTCATCCCAAAAGTGCACGTATCTGGCTTAGTGTAAATGGCGATGTGAAGCAGGACAGCAATATCGATCAAATGATCGCCAGCACAGCTAAAATTATATCAGACCTTTCCGAGCTTTACGTACTTGAGCCAGGTGATCTTATCTATACGGGTACACCGTCGGGCATAGGCGCGGTTGTTGCCGGAGATGTGATGGACGCAGGTATTGACGGTATCGATACACTGACCACGAAGATCATATAATTATTTATAGTCAAAGACACATTCAATCGGCTCGCCGAAGACATCAGCTATTTTAAAGGCCAGCTCGAGGGAAGGGGCGTATTTGGCCGCCTCAATAGCATTTATGGTTTGTCGGGTGGCACCAATTTTCATCGCCAGATCCGCCTGGGTCATTTCGCCATTTTGAAATCGTAGTGCGCGAATGTTATTTCTTACTTTTTTATCACTCACAATCATCCACCATATCGGTAATGGATGATTTGGGTCACAGATTTTATGGCTCCTGCCACAATCATGGAAACCAGAAGCAAATGCATAATCGCTGAAGAATTCAGACTCACCGGAGTTTCATTATCAAAATATCCAATGCCCTCACTGATCATGATATGGCCAATGATGATGGTGATAAACACACATAATCCATAGTAAGAATAGGAGTTTGCTTTCGATTCTATGGCGATGTCGCGCTCGTCTTTTGCTTCCGTGCTTTTTTGTTTGAAAACTATGCTGAGAACAATTGTTGAAGTTATACTCAATATAATTGCATTGACGACAACTTTACCAAGCTCAGCATTGACGATATTGAATAATGCACCAGCATTATAGGCGTTTGTAAAATAGTAAATCGCAACAGCCATAGATACGACAAGTTCTATCCATATTTCTTTTTCACGATTGGACAAGTCCATAACTCTCTCCTTTGTTATGAACATAATGTAAAATATAGTATACATAATGTAAAGTATATTATACATATAAGTTATGTTTTAATTATCTTTGCGCATTCGTCCGGGTGACTGGTGACCATGAAATGGCTGGCACCATTAATGGTCTCAAGCTTACTGTTGGGCAGGTGACGGTTAAGTGAGCTGGTAATGGTTTTTGCCACATTATTTGAAAGAGCACCATTTACAAGAGTGACGGGGATATTGAGTGCTTCGAAGTCAGAAATGTTTCGATTTTCGTTTTTGCAAAGGTCCCAGTGGCGTAAATTATTTTTGGTCATTGTCGCCATGGCTTCTTGTATATACTTCGGAATGGCGTCGAAAGAGCCGTCACCGCCCCAAAAGTCAATGACACGACCACAGGCAAAATTTTCGCCTTTTTTTGCAGCAGAGCTGTAGCTATCAACAAACTCTAGTACTGTATCCATGGCCTTCTGTTCACCGAATAGAGGGAGGACCGCGGCGTCAACCGGCTCAAATAACGTAAGTTTACGTATGGGAACAACGCCTTGCATTGCCGCGGCGAGTGCGACAACGCCTCCGTAGGAATGACCAACTAGGTGAATGCCGCCCTGAGGACCTATTTTATTTTCCGTGGCATTTATAATGCTTTCGAATTCCGGCATTAAGCTCGGATGTGCAAAATCGTCAGGATCATCCATCCTGCCGTGACCCGGAAGATCAAATGCGATGCATTCATACTCATCACCCACGCGCTCAATGATTTTGCGCCAGCTGTTTGCACTGGCAAACGAGCCGTGAATAAAGACGAGGGGAGTGGTGCTTTTATACTGTAAAATAATAACCCTATCCAGATTTGGTAAATTCCAGCGATTATATAACAACGAACGGTAAATTGAAATATGGCAATAATATTAGATAGGTCGAATATTTAGATATATTTATATTTGGTTTTATGTAATATTAATGTCTTCTAAACCTTTTGTCGTTTCGGGCAAATTTATAAGTAGCAAAAGGTGTAAATGTATTGAGTATAATGGATTAAGTATAGAGTGAAAAATGAACGATTCTACCACAAAATATTTCGATTTTTCGAAAGATGACTTGTCGTCGCCTGCACAAATAGCCTTCCTTGAATATTGGAAAAATATCAAGGGTGATAAACCAATGCCATCAAGAGTTGATTTCGACCCTATGAAAATCTCGGTTTCTTTACCCCATATTATAGTGAATGACGTTACGAATGACCCTTTGCGGTTTAAAATGCGACTTATCGGTTCGAAGTGCAATATTCCTGCGTCCTACCTTGGTAAATATATAGATGAAATACCAGAAATGACCCTTGCGATAAAAATGTTAACGAACTGTTATGAAATAAAGAAACCATATTTTTACTTCAGTAGCAATGCCCTGAATAGGGCTATCGAAAGATGTTGTTCAACACTGGTTTTGCCATTTTCACAGGACGGCACAGAAGTTAATATTCTTATGGCGTGTGACTGTTTGATTGATTAATCGGAGCTTATTCTCACCCGCTATTTGTTTTTAAACGAGAATTGAGTATTCCTTCCATCTTTTCTACTTTTCGTTGTAAGTAGCAAATGATACTGAATAGCAGTTGAAAAAAATATGGAGATATTGCTCAAGATGTCAGATGGAGGCAGTCTAAGTAATTAGACCTTTATCGCGACGGTGTGGACAGCTGGTTGTCGTATGTTGATCCGTATGATCGGCGTTATTAATCTCGTTATACTGGCAAAAATCCCTGGTCCCGTGGGATATTAACTACGTCAATTCTTCCGATTTCATCCACCCACAAGGAAATTAAACCTTCATTGGCAGCTTCTCGTTGCCACAAAAAAGGGACAGGCAGTCCTCTTTTGTCTTTCTGATGAACAGGACAAATTCATGCGAATTAGAACATTCAGACTTTAAATATAATCATGCAATTAACCAATAATTATTCTTAAAGAAATAGGTTATGATATATAATTAGATCTTCAAATAGTCGTTTATTGGAGGATGAATAAAGTGATGAATTCGGGATGTCATAATGAACAAGGAAATTAAAATTGGATTTGTGGGGGATTTTTGTTTGGCAAAAGTGAATCTTAGACCACGAGGCTTTAAAGAAAATGCTTATGATATTAGCTCTAAGTTAAATAATCAGGTCGACTTGGCGATTGCAAATCATGAATATTGCATCGTTCCACCCGAAAGTGGGCCGGTCGGTGGAATGGGATTGGCCGCTGAATATGCAGGAGATGTAAATAGAGCTGGCTTTGACATTTTTTGCCTTGCAAATAATCACATAGGTGATTTTGGCAATCGGGCATTGCTTCACACAAGGGATTTTCTCGAAAAAAATGGCCATAAAACGGTAGGGGTCGGCAAAAACGTTGATGAAGCAATAGAGCCGCTTTTTTTAGAAAGTAGTGGATTTCGGATTGCGGTGTTAAATTTTTGTGATGCCACACAATTTGCAGCAAAGAAAAATTCCGCCGGGCTTGCACATATTGAAATGAGTTTGTTAAAAAAATCTATTGCAAAAGCAAAGAAAAATACAGACATAGTTATTGTGGTTTTACACGCGGATCTTGAATTTACAAATTATCCTTCGCCGGCAAGAGTGAAACTCTCGAGACAGCTAGCAAAATTGGGGGCAGACTTAATTATCCAACATCATCCCCATGTTTTGCAGGGTATTGAATATTACGGTGAAACGCTTATCGCGTATTCGCTCGGAAATTATGTTTTTCCCGTAAACAGTCCCGGTTATGGTGATGAGTACACAGATAAAGCCAGCGATAGCGTTTATTTGTCCGTTCACATCAAAGAGGATAGTGAAGGCGATAGAACGATCGATTACGAAATTATCCCTTTACAGATAGATAAAGAAGATAATATTTGTTTCCCGACGGATGAAAAAAGTGAAGCGATCAGTGCGAACATGATGGCTTATAGTGCAGCGCTAGATGATGCGCCATTTTTACGGCGTAATTATCATAAGTATTGTAGGATGCAGATGTTTAACATGGTTACAGATACTTATTACAGAACGGCCAAGCGAGGTTTAATTGCAGGATTTAAGTTTGCTAAGAAACATTTCGTAACAAAATCGCATACGAACTGGATGCGGGGTTATTTCACATTTGGCAGATATTGACCTGTATTTAAAAGATATTTTAACACTAATGCTTTACGTATAAAACCTACATAATTGAATCTCCGTAAAAGTATTCAAAGTCATAAAGTTATAACGAAGTAATTACATCAATGTCCGAAGAACCAAGTCTCGAAAAGAAAACATTTTTTGCAACCTTGTGGACTGTCAGCTCGCGTATGTCAATCCGGCTGATTGGTTTGGTTAGCCTGGTTATTATGGCCAAAATACTAGGTCCGGAGGATTACGGAATAGTCGGTAAAGCAATGGTCGTATATGCCTTCCTAGATATGATTACCGCTTTGGGACTTGAAGCGGCACTGATTACCAATCAAAAGGCAACACAAGATCATTATGACACGGTGTGGACTATTCACATCCTTCGTGGAGCCTTTATAGCATTCATGCTTTTAATCTTGGCTTATCCTGCGTCCATTTATATGAATGAGGAAGCAATTCTGCCAATTTTTTATTGTTACGCAGCAATCTCATTCGTTGATGGATTTTATAATATAGGTGTGGTCAATTTCCGCAAGGATATGACGTTCTCTAAGGATTTTTATTATAGTTTAAGTGCTAAAATCGCAGGGTTTATCGTATCTGTAACGACAGCATATGTTTGGGAAACGTATTGGGCATTAGTATTTGGTATTGTGGCGAGCACCTTAGCGAAAATTATCGCAAGTTTTTGGATGTCACCAATGAGGCCAAGGCCGTCGCTAGTTAAATTTAAGTCGCTTTTTAATTTTTCGAAATGGATGCTGCTAAATGAAGTTGTTGGTGCTGTTTCAAGTAAAGTAGATGGATTCTTGCTGAGTATCTTTTCGTCAACGGCTAATATGGGTATCTATACTATGTCCCACGAAATTTCCGGCCTACCATCTACTGAAATTGCTATGCCTGTAGGACGTGCAACCACACCCAGCTTTTCAAAACTCAAGGATAATTTGCAGGAATTTTCCAAAATGTATATTGCCACGCTAAGCATTGTACTGGCGATTGTTATTCCTGCGGCGACGGGTGTTAGCCTGCTTGCCGAGCCGATGGTTCTGCTTATCCTTGATGATTCTTGGGTCGATGCGATCCCGGTTATTCAGGTGCTGTCAATTTATGGATTATGCAGAGCTTCCTACCCCACTTTTATTTCTGCAATTCTGGCTATTAATCGACCAGATATATTAACAAAACTATCTTTTGTAAGGGTTATTTACACAGTAGCGATATCATATTTTGCTATAGTTAATTATGGCTTCATGGGTTTGGTTTGGGCGGTGCTTGTTACTGGAATAATCGGAGTTATAATTGTTCAGATAATAATGCGGAACTTAAAAATTCTATCTCTGCGCAGCTTGACGAAAAACATTTGGCGGAGTGTCGTTGCCAATTTTGCCATGGTAGCAGGACTAAGTTATTATTTGGGATTTGATCTTGCTTTTCTTGATGGATTATTGCTCTTTAAATTGGTAATCGATATTCTTGTTGGCGCTTCAATTTACGCGATAACTCTTGTGTCGCTCTGGGTATTGAGTGGTAGATGTGAAGGCCCGGAAAAAGCAATTCTCGGCACACTTCTTAAAGGTCGTTTCGGAACCGCGTAAGCTTAAGGCCCAACAATTTCTTTCATCGCTTCAAGGAATTTTATCACTTCTACCGTGGTGTTATAATGGCACATTGAAACGCGCACGCAATTTTCCTGCCCCAATGGAATAAGAACATTGCCGGAGTAATGATCATTTTTTCTGACATGTACTCGGATGCCTTTTTCTTGCAAAGCGCTGACAACGTCCACACTGTCAATGCCATCAACCCAAAAGGAGACTAGGCCTTCTCTATCTGGATTAGCGCTGCCACCGATGATGGTGACTTTTTTCATTTCGTCGAGGCCAGTGACATCACCCACACCGTAAATCATTTGATCGGTTATATCTTTTTCGTGCTGTGTAACTGCTTTACCGGCAGCGACCAGTCTCTCGCGTAAATCTGCTGAGTTACTAAAGAAGCCGCCAAGCCAGTTAAAATAGTTCACCACTTCGGAGAAGGTGGCATAGGAGGCAGTATCGCGAGTACCGAGCTCCCACTGGTCTTCGGGCGAACCGATTAAACGGTTATGGGGCAGAGTGGCCAAGCGAGGCGATACCCAGGCAATACCATAACCATGACGAGAGAAAACCTTGTAAGGGGATATGACGTAGCCATCAATATTATAGCTGTCAATATTAAGCGCACCGTGCGCCGCATGTTGAATACCGTCGACAATAATCAAACAATCCGGTGATACTTCACGAATTGCGGCAGCGACGGCTTTAACGTCAACAGATATACCGGTGACTGGACTCGTATGCAAAATGGTTGCTACTTTGGTATTTTCAGTAATATGTGGGCGGTAATCGTCGGCAGTGACACAGCCGGTCGCATCATTATGAGCGACTTTGATGTAATTCGCGCCAGCAATCTCAGCCCAGCGCGCACAGGCACTGACTGTGGCGGGATGTTCAAGCGTGCTGCCAACAACATCGCAGCCTTTTGGAGCCCCGAGGACAGCTGTACTGATTAGTCGAAATAGAAGCTCTGTACCACTTTCACCGACAAATACCTGACCTTCAGCAGCACCGAGAAAGGCGTGGATGTCTTCTTTTGCTTTATTGATGATTTTAACAAGTTCATGCGAAGCTGGATTATCGCGGCCCTGATTGTCGGGGACCGCGGCCAATGCCGTGGAGCGGTCAACCACAGATTTTAAGGTCAGTGCACCACCGGCATTTTCAAAAAATATCCTTTTTCCCTGATAAGGACAGTGATCCACTAGTTCGAAACGGTCACGGATTTCATTCATCACTTCATCATTAAACATCTTCAAAAATACCTTGGTTAAAAATATGCCTATTCATAACCGTAAAGTGACAAATTATCAATCACACTAATGTGATAAAAATTCGGTGGTTATTTTGTGGGGTATTGATAAGCTGAAATCGCAAGTAACAACTCAGGGATGAGACAAATGAATGATAATGATGCCATGGCGGCACATAAAAATAATATTGAAATTTCACTATTTTTAATGCGGGCAACGGTGTTTTTGGTGATGCTGGTCTGGACGGTCGACAAATTCACAGATCCGGGACATGGCGCAAGAATACTTGAAGGCTTCTATTATATTGGTGGCGCTGGTGAAACTGTCATTATGGCTATTGGCGCACTTGAAATGCTTCTCATCCTGGCATTCGTCGCAGGGTTGTGGAAGAAATATACGTATGGAATTATACTAATCCTTCACGGCCTCACAACTTTTTCATCATGGAAACAGTATTTGGATATGAACCTGCTATTTTTTGCAGCATGGCCTATGTTCGCGGCCTGTGTTGCGCTTTATCTTCTGCGTGATCTTGATCAGAAAATTACGCTTTCAAAGTAGAATAATAGCCATCTTCAATGTCCGTTATCGTACAATATTGTTCGGTAACGGACATTTTTAATTGTCCAAAGATGCACAATAAATCATAAGTTATTGAAGTAAGGGCATTATATTCTTGGCATATTTCTTGCTTCGCGCAAGTGGTAAAAATTTATGCGATTTATCACAGCTCAGGGAGAGAAAATCAAATGTTCAAAAGTTATATTACCAGTACATTTCGGGATATTCTCAGCAATAAAGGCTACAGCGCCATCAACATTGTTGGCCTTGCGGTCGCAATGGCGGCCTGCCTTCTGATCACTCTGTTTGTGAATGATGAACTTGGCTATGACGCGTTTATTCCTGATCCCGAAAACACCTACCGTATCGAAGTCACCGCAAAAGGGCCGAACCGGGCGGATGAACTCTACTCATCTTTCATGGGGGCATACGCGCCGATGCTTAAAGAGCGGTCGGCAGAAGTGCTCGACAGCACCCGCTATCAAACAAACCAGCTTGCGGTCAGGGCCGGTGAACGGACCTTCTATGAAAATGTAACCTTTGCGGATGTGAACTTTGTTGAATTTATGGGTTTTGACGCACCATCTGGACTTCTTAAGGATCAACAATCCATTATTATTAGCCGTTCAATTGCCAATAAGTATTTTGCGGGCGAAGACGCTGTTGGCAAAACGTTGACCATCGCTGGGCAGGTCGATTATCAAATTGCGCATGTTATGGATGATCTTCCCCATAAATCGCATCTGGCCATTGAAATGATAGCCCCATATCATCCGCAGTTTCACAGCGGTGTTGCGACGGAATATATGTCCTTAAATAATGCAACATACGTACGAATGGCACCGGGCAGCGATGTCGAAAATCTGGAGCCGCTTATCCACACGCTTATTGATGAAAATGTTGCTCCTGGAAATAACGGAACTAAGGCGAGCACGTTTCGCGATCCAACATTTGTTAAAGTTCAGGACGTCTATCTAAAATCACCCGCCGGGGTGATCGGAAAACCGGGCGGTGATTTTAACGTTGTTATCGGCTTTATCAGTGTCGGCATACTTATTGTGGTGATTGCGACAGTAAATTACATCAACCTCGCCACGGCGAGAGCCATAAAAAGAGCACGTGAAGTAGGTATCCGTAAGGTGATGGGAGCGACAAGAAAGCAGTTGATTACCCAGTTTTTGGGAGAATCCGTTATTATAACTTTCTTGGCTGCTATTATTGCATTGGCTTTTGTTGAAGTGACGATGCCGATGTTCAATTCAGCGCTGGGCCGGGACATTCCATTCGACCTGATCAGTAATCCGCTATATCTGGTCATGATTCTGGGGATAGCTTCCGTGATCGGTGTTATTGCTGGCCTTTACCCGGCATTTTATCTTTCCGCCTTTAATCCGGCAACCGTGCTTAAATCGGATAAAACCGGGGGTAGTTCCGTATTCTTACGTCAGTTTCTGGTGTTTTTGCAATTTGCCATCGCCATCATGCTGCTGGCCGGGACATCGGTTGTGGTCCGCCAAACTATATTTGCCACCAGCATGGACCCTGGTTATGAAAAAGAAGGTGTCCTGATTGTCAGAAACCTGCGATCAAATAATTTGCTGGATCAAGTGGAGCTGCTTGATCAGGAATTATCTGCCATCGAAGGGATCACCTCGGTTGCAGCGTCACAGTTTGTACCGACCGACCCTTACGATTTTACCACCGGTATGAGCTTTGTTGGAAAACCAGACGAGCCTTTCACAATGAGTATTCTTTCCCATCAACCGGAATTTTTTGATCTTTACCGTCTTCGTCTTAAGGCAGGACGTTCTCTTGAAGAAAATAGATCGCGTGATTTTATAATACAAGGGCCAGAGGAAGACGGGCAGTCCGTTGAAGCCAATGCGCTGCTCAATGAAACAGCCATGCGCAGACTGGGATATGATAATGCTGAGGAAATTTTAAACCAACAAATTAGGTGGCCGCAACAAGGGGAGGACCAGGCACTTATTTTCAATGTCGTCGGCGTGATCGAAGATTTTCACCTTCGTTCAATCCATAACTCTGTGCGGCCGATGCTGTATCTAAATATACCAACTTTTTATCGCAGTTTAAGTTTGCGTTTTTCCACTGATGATTTTCCTGGATTAATATCACGGCTTGAAAGTAAGTGGGCCGAGATCGCACCAGGCGTACCGCTTGGCTATCAAGTACTTTCTGAACAGGTTGATAGTTTTTACGCCTCCGAAAACCGGCAAAT
>CAXBLS010000095.1:0-13215 GCA_963976585.1 uncultured Kordiimonadaceae bacterium | reverse complement strand
CATCAAATTGAAGCTTAAGCTTCGGGCATCAAATTGAAGCTTAAACTTCGAACATCAGATTGAGGCTTAAACTTCGGACATCAGATTGAGGCTTAAGCCGCCGATTTTTTAGCTTGTTTTGCTTTTGCAATGATTTCTTCCGCCATTTCGTCGGCAACCACGTTTGTTGGGCGTTCTTCCTTTTCGGCACGCTCAAAAATATGGATCAGGGTGTTATAAATGTTATCCACTTTCTTATTGACCCAGTCGACGTCATAATCACCCGTGGTTTCGCCGGATACATTGATAATACCGCCTGCATTTATAACATAATCCGGTGCAAATAAAATACCCCGGTCCATAAGACGGACACCGTGACTATCGTTTGCAAGTTGATTATTGGCACCACCAGCAATGATACTGGTATTAAGATGAGTAATGGTTTCATCATTAAGGACTGCGCCAAGGGCACAAGGGCTCACCACATCCGCCTTAACCTTTAAAATTTCATCCGGTGAGACGACCGTCGCACCAAAACGCTGCACAGCTTCATCGAGATGCTCCTGAACGATATCACTGACGATCAGCTTTACACCGTCCTTATGAAGAAGTTCACATAGATACATACCCACATGACCAACCCCCTGAACGGCTATCGTCAATCCCTCAAGGCTATCTTTGCCGAGCTTATATTTAACAGCGGCTTTAATACCGTTATAAATCCCTTTGGCTGTAAATGGTGATGGATCGCCGCTGGCATGATCGCCGTGAGGAAGTCCTGCCACATAATCTGTTTCTGTCGCTATCGTCATCATGTCAGCTTCGGTCATACCAACATCTTCCGCGGTGATGTATTTCCCGCCCAAGCTATCAACGCAGCGACCAAACGCTTTAAAGAGCGCATCGGACTTATCAGTTTTTGAATTGGCGATGATCACACCCTTGCCACCGCCAAGTGGAAGGCCCGCCATGGCGTTTTTATAGCTCATGCCACGGGCAAGGCGCAGGGCATCATTCATGGCATCCATTTCGTTATCATAGGGCCACATGCGGCAGCCACCGGTCGCTGGACCTAGCGATGTATCATGAACGGCGATGAAAGCTTTTAGTCCGCTTTCCTTATCATTAAAATAGGCAAGTTGCTCGTGGCCCCGGAACTGATTTTTATCAATCATTTTAACACTCGTTTTTTAACTGGCTGCTCTTAAATCAATGTTCACTTCAAGCTCTTTAAAAAGTTTATCGAGCTTTTCTTTACCAGCGACAATATTTTTTTCCTTAACATGCCCATAACCCTTATAAGATAATGGCATCTCAAGAATTTCAAGGCACAACTGGTAATTCTCTTTGTTTAATTTGTCGAGCACTATTTGAACTTGATCCTCATATTCTTTTATAAGTGACCTTTCCATTTTTCGTTCTGCCGAATAGCCGAATATATCAAACACACCACCACGCAGGAATTTGAATTTGGCGATAAGCTTCAAAGCGCTCATCATCCACGGCCCAAATTCACGCTTTTTAATCTTGCCAGTGATTTTGTCTTTCTTTTCAAAAATCGGCGGGGCCATATGAAACTTGAGCTTGAAATCGCCACTGAACTGGGCATTTAATTTCTGCTTAAAGGTTCCGTCCGTATAAAGGCGTGCCACTTCATACTCGTCCTTGATGGCGAGCAGTTTATGATAGCTTTTTGCCACCGCATTATAGATCTTATCCTGATCAACTTTTTTAACAGTTTGCAACAGCTTAAGATATTTTTGACTAAGAGTTGCGTCCTGATACTGCTCCAGCATCTCTGCTCTTTTTTCAATGATATCAATGGGGTCTACCGATACTTGATCATGAACCATCGCCCCCATATATGGCTTGACGAATTTCTGGAGCAAGGCCATATCATGCGCCGCAAGCCGTCCGCAGGCAAATGTTTTCTTGTTGGCTGCAACCGCGACACCGTTGAGTTCAATAGCGCGCATGATTGCATCGTAAGATAGCGGGATTAATCCTTTTTGCCAGGCGTAGCCCATAATGAAGACATTGGTGGCGATACCGTCACCAAGCAATATGGTTGCAAGCTCTGTTGCTTCCACATAATGGCGATCACTATCGAGTGTGTGCGCTTCAATGGCACGTTTTAGATTTTCCTGCTGGAAATCAATCGAATTATTTTCCACAAACGCTGAAACTGGTGAATTGTGAGAGTTGATCACCGCCTTCGTACGGTCGCTGCGCACGCTTTCAACGGCATTCGGACTTGCCGCGACCACAAGATCACATGCGATCAAAAGATCAGTACAGCCAGTCATAATATGCGGTGTTCGCAGTATTTCGATATCTTTACCAAGTCGTACATGTGAAAGTACCGCGCCGCCCTTTTGTGCCAGTCCCGTCATATCAAGCAAATTACTGGCGAGCCCGTCAATATGCGCGGCCATACCGAGGATACCACCAATAGTCAGCACCCCGGTGCCGCCAACGCCGGTCACGAGAATATTATATTCTGTGTCGACCACGCCCACTTCCGGCATCGGAATATCCGCGATCAAATCGTCAAGCCCGGTGACTTTCGGCTTTTTAAGCTCGCCGCCGATGACACTGACGAAGGACGGGCAGAAACCTTCCACACAGCTATAATCTTTGTTGCAGCTTGACTGGTTTATGGTGCGCTTGCGACCATATTCAGTTTCAAGCGGCTCCACAGAAACACAGTTTGATTTTACCGAACAATCCCCACATCCTTCGCACACCGCATCATTGATAAAAATACGTTTATCAGGATCAGGGAACGTACCACGCTTGCGGCGGCGGCGCTTTTCTGCGGCGCAGGTTTGGTCAAAAATGATAATTGAGCAGCCTTTGGTTTCTCGCGCCTTGAGCTGTATGCCTTCAAGCTGATCACGGTAAAGGATCGGGATATCAGCGGCGATCGCACCGCGGTCTTTATAGCGGTCAAGATCTTCGGTGAGTATCCAGATGTTTTTAACCCCTTCGCCGCACATTTGTTGGGCGATCATCTCAACCGTTAGACCGCCTTCCACTGGCTGTCCGCCAGTCATGGCCACAGCGTCATTATAAAGAATTTTATAGGTAATATTGACTTTAGCGGCGATGCTGGCACGAATGGCAAGAATGCCCGAATGCTGATATGTGCCGTCACCAAGGTTGGTGAATATATGTTTTTCGTCGGTAAACGGTGCCTGCCCAATCCATGGCACGCCTTCACCGCCCATTTGAGTAAAGGTATCGGTACTACGGTCCATCCACATGGCCATGATATGACAGCCAATGCCAGCAGTAGCACGGCTTCCTTCTGGAACGACCGTTGATGAATTATGCGGACAACCCGAACAGAAATATGGCTTTCGGAGCAGCGGCGATTGATATTCCGCCTGCATGGCTTCACGGCGATCAAAATAATTACGGGCAAATTCGACCATTTCGCCTTTATAAAAATGGGATATGCGATCGGCAATCACATGGGTGATAAGCCCTACACCGAGCTCATTTTCCGGCGGTAATAACCACTGACCCTTTTCATCATATTTACCAACCACCTGCGGGCGCTTATCCGCTTGCCAGTTGAACAGTTGTTGTTTAAGTTGATTTTCAATAAGCTCGCGTTTTTCTTCAACAATAAGAATTTCTTCAAGGCCTTCGCAGAAATCTCTGATCCCCTCCGGTTCCAGCGGCCATGGCATACCGACCTTATAAAGCCTTAGTCCAATGCGCTCTGCCACCGCTTCGTCGATGCCAAGTTCATAAAGGGCTTGACGGACATCGCCGTAGGTCTTACCGCTTGTGATAATTCCGAAACGCGGTTTTGTGCTGTCCCATACGGTGCGGTCGAGTTTGTTTTTCTTACCAAACGCCAGCGCAGCAAATAATTTATAACGTTGAAGCCTGAAATCCTGATCACGCCAGACATCAGCGGGGCGAATATGAACACCGCCTTCCGGCATTTCGAATTCATCATCACCGGGGATAAGGATTTTTCTATTTTCACGGTTGAGATCAACGACACCAGTACTTTCAGCGGTATCAGACGTGACCTTAAACGCGGTCCAGCACCCAGAATAACGCGACATTGCGATACCAAGCAGGCCATATTCAACAAATTCCTGCATATTGGCCGGATAAAGCATCGGCAGCATGGTCGAATAAAATGTATGGTCAGATTGATGCGGAATGGTTGACGATTTACAGGCGTGATCATCGCCGGCGATGGCGAGCACGCCACCATGGGGGCTGGTGCCGGCGGCATTGGCATGACGCAGTACATCACCACTTCGGTCCACGCCCGGTCCTTTACCGTACCATATGCCAAACACACCATCATGTTTAGCACCCTTATACATATTAACCTGCTGTGTGCCCCAGACGGCCGTGGCGCCAAGCTCTTCATTGATACCTTCCTCGAAATAAATATTTTCAGCGCGCAAATATTTTTCTGCCTTGTGAAGTGCCGCGTCATAATGACCAAGAGGCGAACCGCGATATCCGGAAATAAACCCAGCGGTATTAAGCCCCGCAGCATTATCCCGCCAGCGCTGCGCCAACGGGATGCGCACAAGCGCCTGAATCGCCGTCATATACGCGCGGCCCTCGGCCAATTCATATTTATCGTTTAAGGAAATCTCAATGCCCATGGCGAACACTCCGATATATTATTTATATAAAGGTCAATTATTACATATTTCTAGCGAAATTTGCTTTCTATTTTTGACTATATTGCCTATATTAGGAAATATTATATCTTATTTTTACATTTTAAGGTTATTTTTATGCTTATAAAATTAAGCGACATTGATAAGAAAATATTGGACGCCATCCAACATGACGCCAGCATCACCAATGCGGAGCTCGCGGAGCTGGTCGGCCTGTCGGCCGCGCCGTGCTGGCGCCGCATTAAAAATCTGGAAGAACGCGGCATCATTTCAAAACGGGTTGGACTACTTGATCCAAAAACACTTGGTCTTAACATAACAGCATTTGCCAATGTAAAACTGAGCCATGTTCAGGAAAATGCCCTTGAAGAATTTGAAAAAGAAGTCGTTAAATTCGCCGAGGTCACAGAATGCTATATCATCAGCGGATCAATGGATTTCCTCCTGCGCATCGTCACCGAAAACATGCAGTCTTACGAAAGCTTCCTGCGCAAGAAACTACTGAGGTTGCCGATGGTTTCTGAGGTCAATTCTCACTTCGCGGTAACACAGGTGAAATATACGACTGCCGTTCCGCTGGAGTTATCGAGCTAATCCACCTTCTCCGCAAGAACCGCCGCAATCGTCGCAATGCCGTCTATAAAATTACCGACGCGGATGTTTTCGTTGGGACTGTGTTGGTTATTGTCGGGGTTTACGGTTGGCACACTGAGCGCCGGAATATCGAGCGTATCGACGAAGGGCGAAATTGGGATTGAGCCGCCCATGGTGCGCAGCATGATCGGGGCTGATCCGTTGAGGTGGGCCAAGGCGCTTTTGGCGAAGTTACCGGCAAGGCTGTCAAAATCGGTTCTGAACGCGGGGTAAGATATGGAATAGTTCATTTGCACATAGCGTTTTTGTTCCATGCGCTCTGCATCAGTCGGTTCGTGGTCGATGATGGCGTAGCCGAGCGCTTCGATGTGATCATTAATCAGACCAATAAGATAAACCGGGTCGCTTTCTTTGACCAGACGGATATCGATTTCTGCTGTGGCGTCCGGCGGGATGATGGTGCGGGACTGAGTGCCGACCCAGGCACTACTTAGTCCGCGGATATTCAAGGATGGATACTGGATTGATGCCTCTAAGCTATCTGCCACCGCATCCGGTATGGAAAAGCCCATTTGTTTGCGCATTTCGGCTTCGTTGTTGGGAACGGCGTCGAGAATGGCCTGAGCCTTCGGTGAAATTTCGATGCCTTTATAAAACCCTGGTATGGTCACGCGACCGTCGGGGGATTTCATACTGGCAAGTATATGCGACATATGAAAGGCCGGGTTCGGGGCATAATTACCGTAATGGCCGCTATGTTGGGCCACTTTTGGGCCAAAGGTTTTTAGGGTAATTTCCGCGATGCCGCGCGCGCCAAATGATAATGTTGGGCCGCCTGATCTATGGGGCGGGCCGTCAAAGATCAGCAGCATGTCTGATGCCAGTTCTTCACGGTTATCTATGACTGCCTGCGGCAAATGCGGTGATGACAGCTCTTCTTCGGTGTCGATCACCACTTTAAGGTTAAAATCGGTGGTGATACCAAGATTTTCAAGCACATCCAGCGCCATCAGGAACTGGGTATTTGGCCCCTTGCTATCGGACGCGGAGCGCGCATATATCCGCCAGTCCGGGTTTATCTCACCCTTGAGACTATCCCACGGGATGTCCTGCCATTTGCCGTTTTCCCATGTGTTGGTATCCGAGTGTCTGAGCACTGCGCCAAATGGATTTGGCTGAAACCATGCGCTGGGGTCCACTGGCTGTCCGTCGGCTTGCAAATAAACAAGTATTGTACGGGTGGCACCGGGCACCATGCGCTTAGCGTAAAGAAGAGGGTTTTCCTTTTCTGCCAATCGGGAGACTTCAAAGCCGCGACGTTCAAAGGCATTTTCGACCCAGTCAGCAAGCACCGCGATATCATCCGGCATATGACCATCGTTGGGAATGGCCAGATATTCCTTGAAGGTATCAAGCGCGGTCAGTTTGATGCGGTCAACTTCAGCGCGAATCTGCTCAGGTGTCAACTGATTTTCGGCACTGGCGGAAAATGGTAACAGCAATATAATAAGGCTTATTAATATCTTTTTCATGGGGCTCCCCTTTTTTTACTTACTATAATCGCAAATTTCTTCAAATTCACTTTAATTTTTTGGCACTTGCGATTATCCTCTGCGCAAACAATATAATGGTGGAAAAATGCTCAAAAAAATATCACTCGCGACCTCACTCATTCTTCTTTCTGCTTGCGGCGACGACGTGGCCGAAGCCCCTTACGGCGCATGGGAAAGCCCGATCACGGCGGAACTGACCACACGCAATGCCGTCGGGCTTCGCAGTGTGCGCCTTGACGGTGATGATCTTTACTGGATCGAAAGCAGACCCGATGAAGGCGGCCGCCGCGTGATCGTGAAGCGAGATGGTGACGGAAATGTCTCTGACGCAATCCCGGCCGAATTTAGCAGCCGTACCCGGGTGCATGAATATGGCGGCGGGTCATATATGGTTGACGGCGGGGTGATTTATTTTTCAAACCACCGCGACCAAAAACTATATGCCCACACACCGGGCGGGACACCAAAAGCACTGACCGTAGACGATTACCGCTACGCCGATTGTATTATGGACGCGGGTCATAACCAGCTTATTTGCGTACAAGAAGATCATAGTCAGGACGGCGAGCCGGTAAATACATTGGTTTCTGTCGGACTTGAAGGCAGCAATGTGAGAACGCTTTTTTCAGGCACTGATTTTGTTTCCTCCCCCGCGCTCAATCCATCAGGTGATAGCCTCGTGTGGATCACATGGGATCATCCAAATATGAATTGGGACGACACCAAAATGTGGCAGGCAACCGTTAACGAACAAGGCAGCCTTTCCGGCACCAAAACCATCGTTGAACGCGCAAGTTTATCAGTACAAGAGCCGCGCTGGAACGCAGCCGGCGAGCTCCATTATATTTCTGACCCTGAAGGCTGGTGGAATTTCCAGACTTACGCGGACGGCACGAGCACGCCTGTCACGACGGAGCAGGCAGAATTTGGAAAATCAGGTGCCCTCGGCGCCCGTTCATGGGCTTATGTCAGCGACACACAAGTGATCGCCAAATATGAACAGGGCGGCACATCGCATCTGGCCATGGTTGATTTGAACAGTGGCACCGTGGAAGAAATTGATACCCCTTACACCAGTATTTCAAAGGTTTATTCAAACGGTGATAAAATATATCTTATCGGTGCGACAACAACCACTGCGTCTGAAATCGCCCAGTTTGAAGATGGTAATTTCATCACCATAAAGAAATCGCAAGAGCCGATTGTTGATACAACTTTTGTTTCGGTGCCCACTGCGATCACCTTCCCTAATCAAAAGGGAGAGGATGTCCACGCCTTTTACTACGCACCAAAAAACCCGAATTTTGAAGCACCGGAAAACGAACTTCCGCCAACCATCGTCCGTCTTCATGGTGGCCCGACCGGGGCGACCAACGCCGCATTTCGCGCCAGTCGTCAATTTTGGACATCGCGTGGTTTTGCCATCGTTGACATAAATTACGGTGGCAGCACAGGTTATGGCCGCGAGTACCGCGAACGGCTTCGGGGTCAGTGGGGCGTGGTTGATATTGATGATACCAAAGCCGCCCTTGATTATCTGGTCGAAGAAGGCCTCGCCGACCGTGACAAACTATTGATCGCTGGCGGTAGTGCCGGTGGTTACAGCGTTCTTGTCGCCCTGAGCCAGCATGATATTTTCGCCGCCGGTGCCAATTATTTCGGCATCAGTGACCTTGAGGTCCTTGCCCGCGACACCCATAAATATGAAAGCCGCTATCTTGACAGTCTTATCGGAAGATATCCGCAAGATGTGGATATCTATAAAGCCCGCTCGCCCATCAATTCGCTTGATGGCTTCAATAGTCCGCTGATCACTTTCCAAGGCTTGCTTGACGAAGTGGTGCCACCAAACCAGTCACAGCTGATCGTCGATGCCCTGCGCGCTAAAGGCGTGCCGGTCGCTTACTATCCCTACGAAGGCGAATATCACGGTTTCGGCAAAAAAGAAAACATCATCCACAGCCTAGAAAGCGAGCTGGTCTTCTACGGAAAAATCCTCGGCTTTACCCCGGCAGGCGAACTGCCGGAGATAAAGATTGATAATTTTGAAGAATGATCAGGGCTTAGTCCGATATTTCTCCGGTATTTCCGGATAGGCGCTGACGAAGCCGTCGCGGTTTGGCATCATGACTTTGGGCAGTGTGTCTTTGTTCATTACCTCGCCCTCTTCGATAATGCCGTTTTTATGGAGCAAGAATGCGGTAATCGAATAGTATTCACTGTTGGTCAGTGACATGGGTGCCGTGTAGGGCATGGCCCGGCGCACATAATTAAAAACCGTCGTTGAATAAGGCCAGTAGCTACCGACAGTTGCCAGCGCACCGTCGGTGCCAATGGTTCCATGACCGCCAAAAAGAGTGTCCGCAGGGTCTTCGGGCTCATACTCGCTTTCTTCGCCCGGCGGGCTATTATGACAGGCGAGGCACTGTATTTCGAATAGTTCCGCGCCTTGGGTCGCAGTACCCTGCCCGTCAGGCAGGTTTTCACCGTCCGGAAAGACTGAAAAAAAGCGTTTATCGATATCGGCCTGTGTCGCGGGCACACCGAAGCCGGATTGCTGCGCCGTGGCCGTTCCAACACCACCGAGCATCAGCGCGGCAATAAGTGCTTTACGCATAAACATGACGGATCTTCCCCCTTGCATTGACAGACCAGCTATGGACGGCGTGATAATGATAGTAGGCTTGCTTACCGCGAGCGGCGAGCAGTGCTTTGCGGCTTGGCTGTACGCGGCCAAATTCATCGGTGGCGCGACTTTGCAGGATCGCGGGCCTGCCTTCCCACATCCACGGAATTCTAAACCGGGTCAGCATCATGCTGTGCACGGGTCCTTCAACGGCTGCTTCGGCCCAGGTTTTACCGCCGTCTGCGGAAACCTCAACCTTGACGATTTTACCGCGGCCCGACCAGGCGAGGCCGGTAATTTCATACATGCCTTTTTTCTCGAGCGCGACAGCGCTTGACGGGCGGGTAATAACCGACTTCACATCCATCTCAAGGGAAAATTGCAGCGATTTACCGTCGTGAAGTTTGTCCGTGTATTTTGAGGTTTCAAAGCGCGACATTACCGGCTTATCTGTCACATATAAGGACCTAACCCATTTTACCGATGTATTGCCCTCAAAACCCGGATTGAGGATACGCATGGGGTAACCCTGGCTCGGACGTAGACGTTCACCGTTTTGATAAATGGCGACCATACTGTCCTTCATGGCTTTATCAATCGGGATTGAGCGGCTAAGCGATCCACTGTCGCCGCCTTCGGCAATTATCCATTTTGCGTCCGGTGATACACCCGCTTCGTCAAGAAGCGTGGAAAGCGGCACACCAGTCCATTCACTGCCCGACACAAGACCGTGGGTCATATACATAAAATTCTGGTCAGGTTTCTTATTGGCCCAGTTGACCCGCGTGTTTCCCGAACATTCAAGGAAATATTGCTTGGTTTCGGTCGCATAATTTTCAAGCGCGTCCACATTCCATTTAAGCGGGCGGTCGACCATGCCGTGAATGACCATTTCATGCTTATCAGGATCAACTTCAGGAACACCGTGATGGGTTACTTCAAAATGAAGGCCGCTTGGCGTGATAGTGCCGTGCAGCAAATGAAGTGGTGTTCGTCCAGCGGATGATGCGGTGCGCCCCCCTGCTGGTGGCGCGACGAATTTTTTAACACGTCCTTTTTCAAATTGGCTAACATCACCGTATTCGGGTGCATCGTCGCCGGGCATCAAGGTCCAGTCTTCCTGACCCTCGCCAACGGATGTTTCCTGCGCAAATGCGGCTGGTCCGCCTGCGACGACTGCGCCTGTTGCTAATGCCGAGTTTAGAAAAAACCGGCGGCTCATAAGGCCGTTCCCCGCGGCCTGATCGGTCGCGTCCACGACCAAAGTTTTCTTTGTATCCTGTTTCATAATCTTCCCCTTCCGATATTTACTATATCCAGAATGATCATAATTTCAAGGGGCTAGAATCTATCCATGATATCCTGATACGCATCAGGGGTGTCAATATCATTAAAAATTGCGTCCGTTCCCAGATCAATTTTGACGATCTGTTCGGGATATTCTTTAAGAAGCTTACGGGCCCCCTTGTCGCCGGAAAGGTCATCAAAATCTTTAAAATATTCTTTTGAAAAAATAAGCGGGTTTCCGATTTTACCATTTGACGTCGGAACAATGATCTTACCTGGCGCAAATGCTTCAATTAGTCGGTTATAGTGCGCTGCCGTAATATATGGCATATCACCAAGGCAAACCATAACCCCATCCGCTGTGGTGGGTAATGCCGAAATTCCCGCCTTTAACGATGAGCTAAGGCCTTGATTATAATCTGGATTATGGGTGAATTCCACCTTTTGAGTTATACTTTTGATCACGTCCTCAAAATCATTACCTGTGACAACAATAATATCCGATGCGTTGCTTGCAACAAGCTGGTCAATCACATGGCTGACCATGGATTGATCATTAAATTTAAGCAGCAGTTTATTCTGATCACCCATGCGACTTGAACGCCCCGCGGCGAGGACCATGGCTGCGATGCCGCCGCTCATGCGATGCCCTTGATATTTTCGGCGCGGCGAATAGAGACAAGCTCCGACAGAATTGAAAGGGCTATTTCCGCTGGCTCAAGCGCACCAATATCAAGCCCGGCCGGTCCATGGATGCGGACGATTTCAGCGTCAGAAAATCCCTTCTCTTTCAATCTTAACCGGCGCTGCTTTTGGGTCTTGCGGCTACCAAGCGCAGCAATATAAAATGCGTCAGAACGCATGGCAATCTCAAGTGCTGGGTCATCCAGTTTTGGGTCATGACTTAATGTGACGATAGCGGTGCTTGAATTGATGCCAATTTTCTCGAGTGCTTCATCGGGCCAATCGGTGAGAAACTTAGTACCCGGAAAGCGTTCTTCGGATGCGTAAGCGGTTCTTGGATCAATCAACGTCACATCAATGTCAAGGGTTCTGGCCATACTGACTAGGCCTTGCGAGATATGTACCGCACCAACCACAATCATCTTGAGGGCCGGTTTATATTCATGAATGAAATATTCGCCGTCTGCCATCGCGGTTTCTGATTGCAGCTTCTTTATTTTATTGATGTCACTATCCAGTAGAAAAGCGGTTTTTTCAGCGATACCAACCAGTGGTTCCACCAATATGTGAACTTCACCCCCGCAGCTCAGGCCCACTTCCCATGCCTGATCGGTCGCCACTTCAAATTCAAGAAGCTCGCCGTTTCCCGACCTGATGCAATCATGGGCTGACGTTACAACAACGCCGTCAACGCAGCCGCCGGAAACAGAGCCTTCCATATGACCATCAGCGTCGATCACCAGATGACTGCCGACTGGGCGTGGTGACGATCCCCAGGTTTTAACAACCGTGGCAAGCGCCATCTTGCGACCTTCGCCGTCCCAATCACGAATGGTTTGCCAAATATGTTTCCAATCAGTACTCATGGCGCGGACAGTATCAAAAAGAAACGCATAAATCACCCCTTAATATGAAACACTATAACAAAATATTGCCCTTGGCGGCTATTTATAGTTATATAAACAAAACAGTTTAAGGGTATATGCATGGATCCGTTTACACAAGGCGCACTTGGTGCTGCTTTCTCGCAGAGTTTTGCCGATAAAAAGAAAATACCAGTGGCCTGTCTCGCGGGAATATTGGGCGGTATGGCACCGGACCTTGACATACTTATCACATCGGCAACTGATCCGCTTCTTGGTATTGAGTTCCACCGTCATTTCACCCACTCCATTTGGTTTATTCCCATTGGTGGACTGTTGGTTGCAGCGGCAATGTGGCTCGCCTTTCATAAGTTATTCAAAATAAGAAGTTGGGACTTCAAGACCCTTTATATTTTTACAACGCTTGGCTACGCGACCCACGCCACCCTTGATGCCTGCACCAGCTACGGCACCCGATTATTCTGGCCACTTTCCAATGCCCGGGTGGCTTGGGATGCGGTGGCAGTGATTGATCCGTTACCGACACTGGCACTGTTCATATTCGCGGTCCTTAGTTACCGCAAACGTTCCGCGACACTGGCACGTGTTGGTATGGCTTGTTTGATCGGTTATTTATCGCTGGGATTTTTACAGAACCAAAGGGTCAAGACCGCCATAGAACAGGTGGCGGCAATGCGCGGTCATGAAGTGGAGCGTATAAAACTTAACCCGACATTGGGCAATTTAATAGTTTGGCGCGCCACATATGAATTTAATGGACGCTATTATGTCGATGGTGTCATCGCCCAGCCTTTTGCACCGCCCACCGTTCTAACGGGCTCAACGGTTGCTACTATTGATCATGAAGCAATATATCCGCAAATAGGTGAAAATAGTACTCAGCGCGAAGACATCCGCCGTTTTAATTATTTTGCCGAAGGGTATCTGTTTGAATATCAAGGGAC
>CAXBLS010000094.1:0-13296 GCA_963976585.1 uncultured Kordiimonadaceae bacterium | reverse complement strand
AATCGTTGTTAATTTGTTGGAAAACTCGGAACTTGGTAAAGTTACTCTGGTTGGACATGTAAAAACACCTGGAGTTCGATCTGTAAATATTTATGATAATGTCAGGGATCTTATTGGCTCTGTTAAAAACCTGACTGAAAACCCCTATCTACTCTTCGGTATTATTGAGCGTACTGATGAACTTACCCAGACCAGACAACTTATTCCTTTTAGTCCACAAAAAGTGCTCTACACTGAAGAAAATATACAGCTAAAGGGTGAAGATAAAGTTGTAATCTTCGGGCGAAAAGATATTGAATTTCTTAAATCCGACATTATTCGACAGGCAATTTTCACCAGTGAATACCTTGACGAAGAATTCCTGCCCGACGGTAAGTTGAATAAAATGTATTGTGCACCAGTAAAGAAATTGGCGAGTATTATTTCCGATACACAATCTGACCGGTTTGCAACAGCGATTCGGGCAGTGTTTGTCCGTAGGGAAAGCACGGAAGAACAACAAAAAGATCAAGAGATCATGTTGGATGAAACCGAGCTATTGGCGATCGAACAACAACGACGCCAGTCACTTTTGGGGTTTACGGCATCACCAACAGCGCAGACGATGAGAGAACTGGACAATGAAAATGTTGGAGACGGCGAAGAAGAAGAGAATTATGAAAATTGTCCTTTCGTTTATCAAGACGTAGATAATCTATTATCCTTTACCCTAGAGCATATCGTATCGGTCGATGGCGCAGTTAGGTTGCCGGGTGTATTTCCAATCGCAGAAGAAACAGCCGTTGAGTTACTGCTTTCTGTCTCTGGCGGAACGTCGAATGACGCTAACATGAGTAGAATTGAAATTACGAGCTATAGAGATGAAGTTTCTGACGGTAATTTGATGATGAAATGGGAATATGTGGATAGCTCGATTTCTGATCTAAGTGCTGTGACGGTTACTGCCGGTGGTGGCGTGCGTGTCAGTAGTGTTTATACCAATTTTGAGGCTGGGGCTGTACTTCTTTCTGGTGAATTCGTTCAGCCGGGTGTCTATACTATTCGCAAGGGCGAGAAACTTTCCTCTCTTATTGCCCGCGCGGGCGGCGTCACGGATCAAGCCTATCCATATGGAGCAATTTTTACACGGGACCGGGTGAAGCAAATTCAACGTCAAGAAATGCAACAGACCGCGAAACGGTTGCAATCTGCTATGGTTTCTGCATCTGTAAAGAAAAATGTTGATGCAAATGGGGCGATTGCACTTCAAAGAATGGTTAACGGAATGGCAGATCAGGAATTTATTGGACGAGTTGTAATCGAATCTGATCCCGTTGTTCTGGGTCTTGATCCCAGTAAGGATTCAGTTCTTGAAGCTGGAGATAGTCTCTTTATGCCCAAACGGCCAAACTTTATTGTGACGGTAGGCGACGTTCTTAATCCTAGTGCTCTGCAATTTGTACATGGTAAAGGTGTCGGTAGCTACCTAGAGGAAGTCGGCGGGTTCACCCGAGCCGCTGATGAAGACCGCGTATTCGTTGTCTATCCAAATGGGGTCGCTAAGCCGATTAGCCTTGCGTCGTGGGGTGGGGATCGCAATTTGAGCATTCCGCCGGGTTCAGCAATTGTTGTGCCGACGGACTTAAGTCCATACGATAGTCTAACGCTCGTCAGGGAAATTGGCGATATCTTCAGAAATCTAGCAGTATCGGCGGCGTCGATTGCCGTACTCGTCAGAAATTAACGTGAATTCTAAGAACGGCAAAAGGCGTATCCAGATGAGATATTTGAAATACGCTCTTTGGCCAACAGTTTTTCTCACGCCCGCTATAGCATATGCACAAAACATACCGTTAGCAGCAGAAAATCAGGATGGTTCGGTTGGCATCTTTGGCGGCGTCGGCTTGCTTGAAATGCGAAATGCACGATTTGCGGGAGATGGTAATCTTTCGGTTGGTGCGGCCTATTTAGATGATGGACAAAATTATTATGCGACCTGGCAAGCGACACCTTGGCTAGAAACAACATTAAGATTTTCTGACTATGATAATGTTGATGGCGGCGTTGATAAAGGACTGGACGTAAAAGTTCGACTTCTTGAAGAGGGAACTTATAAGCCTGCCATTGCGCTCGGGCTTCAGGATATGCTTGGTGACGGTGTTTTTAGCGGTGAATATGTTGTGGCAAGCAAAAGAATTCATGATTTTGATATAACAATGGGATTTGGTTTTGGCCAACTGGCAAACAGAGCTAAATTGTACAATATAACTCGCATTTTTAGCGGTAGCTTTAGTGAGAGAAGCTTTGACAGTCCTGGTTCGGAAAAACTGAGATTTGGCAATTATTTCTCAGGTGAAAAAATGGGGTTCTTCTGGGGGGTGGAATATAAGACACCAATTGAAGGTATGACTGCAAAACTTGAATATTCGACGGTCGATAAATCAACGATTAATCTGTTTCAGGATTATGAAAGTAAAACCGCTTTTAACTTCGGCATAAACTATAAGATCAAGAACTGGCTCGAGATTGGGGCAGGGTTTATGCATGGAAATCAGCTGGCCCTTCATCTTACTGTGAAACAAAGTTTACATAAGCCCATGCGTCTTGGATTTGCCAAAGCACCTGCTGTAGATGAAATTAGATCGCGGGAACTTAGAAACAATGCGGTAAATAACACGGATTATAAAAACAGATATAGTCAGGATATAATATTCGAACGTTTGCAACAAATGGGTTATATGGTTAGCGCTGTAAACCTGAATGGTGAGCATATCGAAATTGATCTGATCCCCAATGAAAGGCCAGCTCAAAGTCATCGGGCTATATTGGGGGCAGTTCTGGAAAACTATAGGACTGCGACTGTGAGCTTCCAGAATAATGTAATCACAGCATCATTGGATGATGATAGCGGAAAATCTGCTCGTGCTTTATATCGTAGAACCCCCTTTTATACTCGGGAACTTAATTTTGACGAGATCGATAAAACTATTATATCAAAAGAAATATTTGAACGTCTGGATGATAGAAAGCTCTCGCCTCTCGCGGTTGAGATATCTGAAAATGAGGTGACAGTGACCAAGAAAGTTGCACCATTCATAGATATACCCAAAAACATCGGTCGTACCGCTCGTTTACTCACCATTGAGGTGCCGGACACAGTCGAAAGATTTATAATTATTTCTAAAGAGCGCAATCTCAATGTGTCTAAGGTATCAGTGCTCAGAAAAGATTTTGAAAAAATTGCAGATTACAACAGCAGCCCCGAGGAAATTCTGGCAAACGCGGTTATTGAAAACCCAGTTGGGGACAAACAAAAAGGGGAGCGTTTTGATACTTTTCCGAATTTTGAATACGGCATATTACCTGAACTGGAAACCCATTTTGGTTCTGACAAAAACGACCATTTTAAAGGTGATTTGAACCTAAAAGTTTTTGGCCGTGCTAATATAAGTGATGATCTGCAAGTTTACGCAGAGGTAAAGCAACATATTATCGGCAATTTGGACTTGATACCGGTTTCCAATAATTCGAATGTGGATCACGTAAGGAGTGATATTGGTCTTTATGCTGCAGAGGGCACCACCAGCCTCAGAAGGCTAAGTCTGGAATATCTATCAAGCCCGGCAGACAATATCTACACCAGGCTTACTGCAGGACATCTCGAAGCTATGTATTCAGGTGTTAGTGGCGAAATACTTTATCGGCCTTATGGGAGCAGTATTTCATTTGGGGCAGAATTGAACTTTGTCAAACAACGTGGTTATGACCAGCTCTTTAATATGCGTGATTATGAAACGGTCACGGGGCACGCAACGCTTTATCACGTCAATAAAAAATACGATATCACAAGCCGAGTAAGTATTGGACGCTACCTCGCGAAAGATTGGGGTACAACAGTTGATGTTTCGCGTCAGTTTAACAATGGTATTCGTATCGGGGCCACGGCAACCTTTACCAACATGAGTGAAAGCGACTTCGGACGCGGTAATTTTGATAAAGGAATTTATATGACTATTCCGTTTGATTTCTTCTGGTTTAAACAAAGTCGTGAAAAAGCCAGTTTCAAATTCAAACGGCTAGGGAAAAACGGCGGTCAGAAGCTTGATCACAATACGGATTTATTTGACGTTATGTCTGCCAGCCAGCCTTATAAGCTTAGAAATGGTTGGAATCGAATTCTAGAATAATTTGAGTTTTTTTATATCCATGTAGATTATGTTTTTTTTAATATTTTTGAACTAGGGTAGCTCAACTTGAAATTACAGATAATATAAAAATTGGAACAATAAATGTCAGCATTATCATTAACATCTGAAACCCCTGTTGTCGTTGTGGGACTTGGTTATGTCGGACTGCCGCTTGCGGTGGCACTTGCCAAAAAATTCAAGGTGACAGGTTTTGATATCAGCGAGCAGCGTATCAGTGAACTAAAGGATGGCTTTGACCGTACGGAAGAGATAGACAGAGAACGTCTCGAAGCATGTGCTATGGAGATTACCAGCTCTGCTGACGATATTAAGGGCGCAGCCATTTATATTGTCACTGTACCAACTCCTGTTGATGAAAATAATAAACCTGATCTGACCCCGGTGCGTGCATCCTGTGAAACGTTGGGACCAGTTATAGGCAAAGGAAGTATTATTGTTTTTGAAAGTACTGTTTATCCTGGTGTAACCGATGAGATTTGCGGGCCTATCTTAAGTGAAAAATCGGGTCTTATTTGCGGAGAGGATTTCTTTCTTGGTTATTCACCAGAACGTATTAATCCCGGTGATAAAGTTCATACGGTTGATAAAATAACAAAAGTCATTTCCGGCCAAACGCCGGAAGTTGTTGATATTCTTGAAGAGCTATACTGTGCCGTAACAAGCGGCGGTGTGTTTAAAGCCAGTAGCATTCGTGTCGCAGAAGCGGCAAAAGTAATTGAAAATGCCCAGCGCGATATCAATATCGGTTTTGTCAATGAGATTACTATGATATTTCAAAAACTCGGAATTTCTGTATATGACGTGTTGGAAGCGGCTGGCACCAAATGGAACTTCCTCAATTTTACACCGGGACTTGTTGGTGGTCACTGTATCGGTGTTGATCCATACTATCTGGCTGAACGGGCAAAGCAAATTAATCATGATCCTCGCATCATCCTTTCCGGACGCGCTATTAACGACAGTATGGCCGACTTTGTCGCGGAACGTATCTGTGCGCAACTTTCCGGTAGTGGTAAAATTCTCGTTCTTGGTCTGACGTTTAAGGAAAACTGTCCCGACCTTCGCAATACCAAAGCCATTGATCTTATCGAAGGGCTAAAAGTCCGCGGCTTCAAGGTTGATGTTCATGATGCTGCTGCAGACCCGATTGAGGCGAAACAGTATTTCAACATCGATTTGAAACCATCGCTTGAGAGTTTAGAAGATCACGGTTATGCAGCCGTTGTCGGGGTTGTTTCTCATGATACTTATAAAGATATAAGTCCCTCTGAGTTTGAACGCCTCTTAGAGCCTGGAGGCCTAATAGCTGACATTAAAGCCATGTGGCGAGGTCTCGAGAAGCCGGCATATATCAGAAAATGGCAACTATAACAGTTGATGAATTACCATTATATCTGGTAAAAATTTAGTCTTAGGACGGAAATAGTGCGTTGGAACGACCAGTTATATAGTAAGCAAGAAGACCGATATATTCGTGGATCGCGAGATCGAAACGCTGAAAATTGTCAGAAAAATTGAAACTCAAGAGACCATCATAGTTGAGACTTGTTTTATAATCGACAGGGTAAGGCTGGATGTTGATTCCGGCATGCTTAAACGTGCCGACCGAACGGGGCATATGAAAGGCACTCGTCACCAAGAACCATTTTCCCGTCTCATCCGCTTTAATAAGGGTTTTGCTCTCAACGGCGTTGCGGTGAGTATTATATGATTTCGCATCAAATCTTATTCGTGAAAGATCGATAGCTGCCTGTTTGAAGAAAAGCTCCGCGACGTCATTCTCTGAGAAGCCATCCAGATCAGGCCGTGTGCCGCCACTGTGAATAATTGGAAGTTCAGGAAATTTCCGCGCAAGTGCGGCCGCTTCAATCAAACGCTCGCCACCGTGATTAAGGGTAGCCTGATTTGCTGCTGTACTCTGGGACATTCTTTCAGAACCTCCCAGTACGATTATACCGCTATAGGGGCCTTGTTGGGTTTGATTGCGAAAAATCTCCATACGACTTTCAAGTGGCCATAGAACCCAGGTCGAGATGTTTGTAAAGCCGACTAACGCCATAATGGTAACACTAACACCTATCAGGCGGCGGCCAAATTTTTTGTAGGCAGAATTTTTGTTGGCGTATTTATTCCAAACCAAACCAAGAAGAAGCATAAGGAAGAGAAAGTTCCCTGGCTGAATTAAAACCCAAACGGATCTTGATATAATATTATCCCACGCCATTGTTTTTGACAGCTTTCTTACTTGGTTGCATGATATAGCTAGAGACTAAGTTTTAATCAAAATAATTAAAAGCAAAAAAAAATGTAAATAAGTAAAAAACGTTATTGCAAGTTGATCTGAAACTCACTATGTTCGCACCACCTTTAAGCAATCTGTTGATTTTTTGGGGTGTAGCCAAGCGGTAAGGCACCGGGTTTTGATCCCGTGATCGCAGGTTCGATCCCTGCCACCCCAGCCAACAGATGTTTAAGAATTTTCGAAAAAAGTTATCTTCTACCGGTTGGGTATTCGATCAGCGTATATTGTGCTTCCACATTCCACTGCGCTAAAGTCCAGTCAAAAGCATTCCTGTTTATAATGGTATAAAGATATCCTGTTTGAGGGCAAGTGAGGTTTCTGTGTTCAGAGGTGATGGACCAGTTGGAAAATGGTTTGCCCTGGTGGCTTATCCCGTCGGGCCAGAAGAGGGTGGACTCTTCGCAGAAAAAACGTAATCCGATCCACGTGTCTTGTAAAAATGTAAAATTTCTAACCAAAAACCGATGTGTCTCTGGTCGATCGATGACAGCAAGACGGCCGGGTGTGTTTTTGTATGAATGGTTTGCGGCTTCATCTTCTGCTTGGTCCCAAGTGTAGAAATTGTTGCGGATCAGCTCAAAGTAGCTCCGCGTCGCACTGTTATAATAGGGGCCGGCAGTAAAGGTGCCATCATCGCTCGGAGATCGCCGGCTGGTATCGGCCAACGATTGCACACAAGGGGCAAACAAACTTAAACAAAATAATGTTCTGGCAAGGATATTTTTACTACTTTTAGCAACCTTTGGTATGTTCATTTTGTTTCAAGCTCCACTTTTCACATTATGAATAATCTGGCATTATTCATCAAACAAGTTTCTAATAATTTCCGTTATACGTTCTGCGGTGTGTCCGTCCCATTTTTCTGGTTTTGTGCCATGGACCCAATTTCCATCTAGCACCAGATCAACATTCTCTGAAAGCTCATGAGGCTTGACTAATTTATTTGTGCCCTCTGTAACAGTTATCGGGCGTTCGGTATTGTCGCGAAGGGTAAGACATGGAATGTCGAGGTATGTGCTTTCTTCCTGTATGCCTCCGGAATCAGTGATAATTATTTTTGCGGATTTCACGAGGCTCATAAACGGCACGTAGCTCACCGGATCAATCAGGATGAGATTTTCATGTTTCTGAAAATCATCCCAAAAACCATTTTGCTCAAGGCTCTTACGTGTTCTGGGATGGATGGCGAAGATTAGTTTGATTTTCTTGGAATTCTCAACCAGACCGTCAATCAGAACTTTCAAAATTTCAGGATCGTCAACATTGGACGGGCGGTGAAGTGTCACCACCCCATAATCCTGATTTTCAAGACCATATTTTGCCGGCGCATTTTCAGCTTCAATTTTGGAGGACAAAAGTTCATAGGAATCCATCATAATGTTTCCTACTCGTATAATTCTACTTTCTGGGTGACCTTCATGTTTAAGATTTTCGTCTGCATCCGGTGAGGGGGTCCAGAGGTAGTCACAAATGGCATCGGTGACTAAGCGATTTATTTCTTCCGGCATCAATCGGTCACCGCTACGAAGCCCCGCTTCTAGATGGGCGACTTTTATATGAAGTTTTGTTGCCACCTGCGCGCAGGCGGCTGTGGAATTTACATCGCCAACGACAATCAATAAATCAGGGCGTTCGACGTTCAAACATATGTCTTCATACGCCATCATTACCTTTCCAACCTGCTGGGCGTGAGTTCCACCTCCAACGCCGAGATGAAAATGTGGTTCCGGCAACATCAGGTCAGAAAAAATATCGTCAGACATATTGGCATCATAATGTTGACCTGTATGGATTATGCTGACTTTGCACCAGTCCTGACTGTTTAAGGCATGATAAAGCGGTGCTATCTTCATGAAATTAGGCCGAGCCGCGGCGATGAGGTGAATATTGTAGATCATAAATTACTTACCTTGTTATTTTATGTAGTTGGTGGTTCAATTTGGAATGTCCAAACACCAGCTTTGTCAACTTTTGCATTATTGTTATATGCTTTTGTCAGTTAATTAAATATGTATTTTTCAAGTGATTCTATTTTTTTATAATTTAACAAAATTAAATATGGTTAATTAAAGCATCCTAAGTCCCATAATGGAACAAAATATGGTTAACAAAATGTTTTTTCGTGCTTTTTTGTCCATATTTCTGCAATAGATAAAATTTTATGTTATTTTGTGCGGGTTGGTGAGTTGAGGCATTTTGGCTTGGTTTCCCATGAGCGAGAACAGTGTTTTTTTGGTGTTAGTAATAGTATTGGAGTAAGACCGGATAATATGGTTTGTTTGCAGTATTTGCGTGGATTTAGATAGAACCATAAAGCTATCGACTGCAGTGCCTTGGTATATATGAATGTATCATTTTCTGGATAATTGCGTTCTGCAAATATTTAACAAAATATTATTACACTATCAAAGTTGAACTTACTGAGCTTGCTTTAAAAATAAATCGTTATGAATTTCAAAAAATTTATAAAGATTTAAGAAAGTTAGACTAATAAGAGTTGTATTGCGTAGGCTCAATAAAAATTACGAGTTTTAATGTTAAAAATAATAAAGAAGGAATTTAATCGTGCAAAGCCTTTTGAAAAATATCAATAACACAGCGGCGAGCGTTGCTAAAATTTGCTTGTCATTATGCTTACTTGTTGTCGCAGGGTGTGCTTCCGGTGGTTCAGGTGAACTTCCGTCAGCACAGTTCGTAACAAGTGACGAAGGACCTGGTCCTCAATATGTCGTCGGTCCTCTAGATCTCTTGGAAATTTTTGTTTGGCAGAACCCGGAATTATCAAGACCGGTGACAGTGCGCCCTGATGGTCGTTTTTCGATGCCTCTAATCGATGATATTGCGGCAACTGGTAAAACACCTACTCAGTTAGCTCGCGATATTGAAGTACAATTGGATCAATATCTTCAAAGCCCAATTGTTACGGTGATTGTCGGTGGATTTACAGGACCATTTGCTCAGCAAGTTCGTGTGGTTGGTTCTGCAGCTGCACCGCAAGCAATTCCATATAGAGCGAATATGACGCTCCTTGATGTGATGATTGCAGTTGGTGGTTTGACAGAATTCGCTGCTGGTAATAGTTCAACACTCACTCGTGTCGAAAATAGCACCCAGAGAGAATACACAGTTCGTCTTGATGATCTTCTTAAAGACGGTGATGTCTCAGCGAACGTGAAAATAGAACCGGGCGATGTAATAATCGTTCCAGAAAGCTTCTTTTAAGCTTTAATTAGAAAATGATCCCGGCCGGTATCGGCCGGGGGTGACTATAAAAGGGTGAGTTTGTTCTTGGTAAAAGATTGACCATTTCGGTCGGGTGATTACAGAGAATTGATTTGAATAATATAACGACTTTATTTGAAAGTATAATAAGATGAATGAGATTTATACTCAATTTATATCAATCTTGTACGGTATCTGGCGCAATAGAAAAATTGCTTTGGCAGTAGCCTGGGGCGTGTCGATGCTGGGTTGGTTATATATATCACAAATTCCTAATCAGTTTGAAGCGAAAGCGCGATTGCATTTTGACACTGACAGGGTTTTGACTCCGCTTATGTCGGATCTGACAGTGAATAACAATATTTACAACCAGATCCTGGCGATGCGCGAAACACTGCTTGGAATGGAAAATGTAGAAAAAGTAATCTTGGGTACGAATATCAAGAATCTTGTAAGCCCTACAGGTGAATTGACAGACGCGCAGCTAGGTCGTCTTGCTAATCAAATTGCGGGTCGCTTTAAAATCGAGCCTGAATCCACCACTCTTTTCAGCATGTCTTACTCTGATCAAAATCCAATACTCGCACATGGTGTGGTTCAGGGATTTCTTGATGCCTTTATGGGAGGTCAGTTGGTTGATAGTTCTGTTGAACTATCAGGTGCCCTTTCATTTATTGAGACTCAACTTAGAGATCAGGAAACTAAATTAGAAGCGGCTGAGAAAAGACGGGCAGAGTTTGTTCAGGAGAATATGTCATTTCTATCTTCGACAGGTCAGACTTATTTCCAGAGTTTAAGTGCAGCTCGACAAGAAGTGACGGATGTCCAATTGCAAATTGATGAACTTCAAAGTCAGAGGCAGCAAATTATCGACTATCGCAATGAGCTCCCACCATTTGTATCTTCCTTTGGTGCGGGTCCGATGAGTGGTGCACAGCGTGTTACTGTTGAAACCAGAATTGCAACTATGGTTACTCAACTTGATGAGCTTTATGTCAGGGGCTATAAAGATCAGCATCCTGATGTTGTAATTGTGCAAAACCAGATCAATGCTTTGCAGGATCAACTGGTCGTAGAAAAAGAAGATCTAGCAAAGGCAATGAATGATGGTGATACGTCTGCACTATCCTCCATGGATGGACTGCGACCAAACCCACTTTTCGATCAACTTAGTATTAAGCTGATTGATGTAGAAGGTGAAATTGCCAAACTAGATGCACGTAAACTTCAACGCGAGGGTGTGGTGAACAATCTTTTAACTCTTTCGCAACGTGTTCCTGAGGTGGAAGCCGAAGAGGCACGGTTAAATCGTGACTATGAGATTATTCTGGATAATTATAATTCTCTATTGGTCAAGCGTGAAGAAGCAAGGATGTCGCAAGTTCTTGAGGATACATCGGCTGGGATCAATTATAGTCTCATTGAGCCTGCTGAAGTACCAACAAGTCCGGCAAGTCCAAATAGATTGTTGCTGGTTGCCTTAAGTATGTTGGCAGGTATTGGTGCAGGTTGCGGTGTGGCATTTACTATGAACCAGTTTCACAGTACATTCTCGTCTGAGCAGCGCCTACGGGATGTCTTTAACTTACCAGTTCTAGGTAGTGTGTCTGCAATCTTATCAAAACAGGACGAGGCGCTTAGAAAACGCAGCTTGATTGCTTCGTCGGCAATGTTTGGCGGGTTGTTCGTTGCAAGTATTGTTGTCTACATCGTACTTGAACAAATGAATTCTAGTGTAGTTTAATTTAAAAAGAAGATTTGAATATGAACGTGAACAAAAAGAAAAAAAATAAGGAAAGCCTTGTTGAACGTGCTGCGAGAAAACTCGCAGATAGCAAACAGGCGCCTGACATTCAGTCACAGACCAAAACTTCCAATGGCGAACTGGTGAAGCCGAAAAGCTACAGTGCTGCTGACAATAGGATTAAACCGCAAATTGCCCGTGAGGACATAAGCCATGATAATCTTAAGGAAGTATCACAAACAGTTAGGATTGACGAAGACAGGCTGAATGAAAGAAATATTTTGACCCTGAACAATGACAATGTTCTAGTGGCTGAAGAATTTCGTCTCATTAAAAGAAGTCTTCTAATCAATGCTTTTACTGGCGGCGAAAACGCGATCGAAAATGGTAACATCATTATGGTGACCAGTTCGCAGCCTAACGAAGGTAAAACATATTGTGCATTAAGCCTCGCGCTGAGCATGGCAAAGGAAAAGGACCTAAATGTCCTACTTGTTGATGCCGACGTAGCCAAGCCGGATGTTTTGAACACGGTCGGTGTAAAAGGCGGTAAGGGACTAATTGATGTTATTGGTGACGACAGCATCGATCTGAGCGAATGTATTCTAAAAACAGATATCAAGAATTTAAGTATCTTGCCAGCAGGTAAGAAGCATTCCTTTACGACAGAACTTCTTGCAAGCGAAAAGATGGGAAATCTGATTGATGAGTTGGCGCAACGCTATCACGACCGTGTGATTGTTATTGACAGTCCGCCCGTTTTGGCCAGCAGCGCATCCTCTGTCTTGGCTATGCATGTGGGGCAAATTCTTTTTGTTGTAGAGGCCGACAGGACTTCTGAGGAAGAGGTCAAAGAGTCGCTTCAATTGATTAAAAATTGTGAAAACATAAATTTAATTCTCAACAAGGCGCAGATTCACACTGGAAATAAGCGTTTTGGATCCTATTACGGATACGGTTATAATCAATAAGGTAAATAATAAAATACTGTCAGGACATTATAAAAATGAAGAATAAAGTCAGAACAGCCATAGTTACAGCGGCCTTTGGGGCCATCGGGAGTGTATCGACATCCTACGCGGCGAATTGGGATATAATTCCCACTCTCACAGTCGCGGAAGTCTATACAGATGATGTGGACTTGGACTCCACATTTGCGCAGAGTGATTTTGTGACACAAACCACGTTGGGCGCAATTATAAATGCAGAGGGCCCAAGGTTTAATATGAATTTTAACTATGGTCTGACGCACCTTTATTACCCAGGTCTTGAGGGTGACAAAGATGAGTTTCGCCATAATCTATTGGGAAATATGAATAGTGAACTCGTTCGTGATTTTGTGTTTATCGATGTTAATGCTGGTGTTACGCAGCAATTTATCGACCGACGTTCGTCATTCTCAACGGTTAGCATAGCACGCTCCGAGAACCGCGCTACAGTGGTGGTCGCTGATGTGTCTCCCTATGTGGTGAATAAAGTGGGTATGAATTTTGCAACTCTGACAACACGCTATCGCTACAGCTACGTTGATAGGTTCCAAAATATTACCATTGATGGTGCTGATCTTGGCGGAAGTTCCGCTACATTTCATGAAGCTTCAACGACTTTAGCGAGTGGAACCAGATTCACCAAATTAACATGGAGTTTTGAAAATCTTTACCGAAACGAGAAAAGCAGCAACGTACGGGACAATAACGTATATACGACTACTCTATTTGGTGATTATCAGTTCACGCGCAAAGTTGCGTTCATAGCATCCATCGGATATTCGAAACGGAATTCTAACTTTGGCGCAGCAGACTTTTCCGGTATTGTCTGGAGGGCTGGCGGACGTCTGACGC
>CAXBLS010000093.1:0-13499 GCA_963976585.1 uncultured Kordiimonadaceae bacterium | reverse complement strand
AGCATGCCTTGATCAACAAAACCGATCAGAAAAACACCAACGCTCATAGCAATGAATGTTTTTCCTTTTACAGTAGCGGCGAAGTCAAGAAACTGGGCGGGAAGACTTTCCTCATGGGTTTTGTTATCTGATTTTATCCCCTCTGTTTTTATACCGATATCTTCTGGTCTTTCGCGGGCTATAAATAAAAAGAACGGCAGGGCAAAAAACCAAATGCTTGCACTTAATATGGCAACCGCCGTGCGCCATCCATACTCGATCAAAAGCGGTTCAAGCACGAAAGTAAGTGTTGATCCTGCCGCTGAGGTTCCAAGAAGCGCAAGGCCCAATGCAAGGCCAATCCGACCATGAAACCAGCGTGATACAATCACCTTTACGGTAATCACCAGACTTATTGAACCGAGACCTAGGAACGATCCGATCACCGCAAGGTGCCAAAGTTCAGTGATAAATACAAAACAAATCATGGTCAGTCCGACAATCAGACTGGTAATCAGTGTCGTCACCCGTGCCCCAAAACGTTGGATGAACTGACCAGCGAAAAAAGCGGCTATGGCTCCTGAAATAAACTTGGCACTGGCGAGGATTGTTACATCGCTCCTCGACCAGCCAAACTCTTCATTCATGGGACCGTATAGCAGTGGCAGCATCACCGTCGGCACACCAAAAATGAACATGTGGCAGATGAAAGATGCAAACACAACCATCCAGCCATAGTAAAATAGTGGAGGTCGGGTCTTTCCGGTGAAATAGGTTTCTATAAAATTCACAAATAATATTCTTAAAGGAAATTATTCGGGAAAATCATCGTCCGCCACATGTGGGCTGACGGGCTGTTATCATAGCCAAGACCTTCTTTGGGTTGTTTGAAATGACGACCAATGATGTCTTCAAAGTCATCAATTTCTGCTGTGACGTTGGGATCAAATGAATAAACGTCATTAATGGTGATTTGTCTCGCTGACATATACCATTTGTGATTTCTCGCATATTCGGCGTCTTGTGCCACATAAGGTTCTGGAACAAAATCAGGACCAAAATAACGGATGTAAGCTTCCGGGTAACTATAGCCCACCTCTTCGTCGGCATAAAAGCGAAGCGATTGGTGATATTTGATCGCCCATGCCACTTCTTCGTCAACATAAGGAGCCACGAGCTGCGCGCCCCAATAACCATGGTCCATCCGAAGCAGGCCGCCAACGGAAATATCATGTAAAAGACAGGCCAGCACAATTTTTTCCGGTAGGCCGTTAATACGTGCCAGGCGGGCGCTTTGACACATATGTTGTACCGATCCAAAACGCTTTTTATAAAATTCAATCAACGTTGGTTTGTCGGACATTTTTGGTAAGCGTGGATCATGTCCCATCATGTAATATTTGTCGCGCTTAACGCCTTTAACAATTTTAGGACCTTCAATCCCGTATGTGGTGCAAAGGTTGGGCTTTATGACAATACTGTCCAGTTCTTCGCCCATGGCTTGTTCTAGAGCATCCGCCTTTTCTGAAGTTGACATTGCAGCAAGAGCTGACGCCCCACCAACTGAAACTAGAAATTTTCTTCTGTCCATTATTTAAGCCTCCAAATTACCTGTTCTAAAGTTCATGATATCGCTTGACTCTTTTTTTCGTCAAGTATTATTATAATAACACTCGTAAAAAGTAAAGGATCAGGAATGTTAATTGATTGTCATGCTCATGTAAGTGCACCAGCAAAGTTGTGGGCATATAAGGCGACGTTGCTCGCTCACAGGGGGTCGCACGGCCGGGGGAAGGTTGTGATTTCCGATGATGAGCTTATAGAAGCACTTAACACACCGCATATGGGTGCATTTGGACATCTTCCTTATTTGAAAGAAAATAGCATTGATAAACAGTGCATTTCACCGCGACCGTTTCAGATGATGCATTCTGAAAGTCCGGCTAGAATCATTGATTGGCTGCATGAAGAAGTAAATAATGTTATTTACCGTCAGACACAATTATTCCCGGATACCTTCGTCGGTGTCGCGGGTCTTGCGCAGGTGGCGGGCCGTCCGATAGAAGATGCATTGCCGGAACTTAACCGCTGTGTGACGGAGCTTGGGTTTAAAGGCTGTCTTCTAAATCCGGATCCATATGAAAATGGCACGGTAGAAGCGCCGGGACTTGGTGATAAATACTGGTACCCTCTTTATGAAAGACTATGTGAACTTGATGTTCCTGCCCATATTCACAGTGCTGGTTCGCGGTCAGAGCGCACACCTTATTCACTTCATTTTATCAATGAAGAAACCATCGCCGTTCAGCATTTACTTAAATCAAGTGTCTATGACGATTTTCCCGATCTTAAAATCATCTGTTCTCATGGCGGCGGGGCTATTCCTTATCAAATGGGCCGCTTTGATAGTGCGTCCATGCGCGGGAAAGGGCTTCGTTTTCGTGATAAAATACGCAAGATGTATTTCGATACTGTACTTTACTCCGAAGCGGCGCTGGAATTGCTGATCAAGGAAATTGGCGCTGACCGGCTTTTGTTTGGTGCCGAATGTCCGGGTGTTGGCTCAACCCATAATCCTGATACGGGGCGACCATTTGATGATATAAAACCGTATATTGATGGTTTTGAATGGCTCGCGGATGAAGACCGCCAGGCGATTTATTCCAAAAATGCAATAGATGTTTTTAATTTGGACTGATTAATCCCAAGGACCCAACTATGGCGGACGATCAAAAATCAGAAAAATTATCAAGCTATTCCGACAAAGTCACCAAAGATAATATCCGTCCTCTTTGGGATGTGCTTTCGACTTTGGTGACGCCGGAACCGAAAAGCCGCTGCGAAGCAATGCTTTGGCATTATGATACCGTGCGGCCGCTTTTGATGGAAGCAGGGGATCTTCTGACGGCCAAGGAAGCAGAGCGCCGGGTTCTTATTCTTGAAAATCCCGGCATCCCTGGTGAGAGCAAAATTACCACCTCTCTTTACGCTGGCATACAATTGGTTCTTCCCGGTGAAATTGCCCCGGCCCACAAACATTCCCAGTCTGCGTTTCGCTTTGTACTTGAAGGCGGTAACGGTGCTTATACGGCGGTGAACGGCGAAAAATCCTATATGGAAGTGGGGGACTTAATCCTAACGCCCAGTGGCACCTGGCATGATCACGGTAACGAAAGTGATGCGCCTGTTTTGTGGCTGGACGGTCTTGATATTCCCATCGTGCAGTTTTTTGACGCCTCGTTTATGGAACATCATTCTGAGGACGAGCACCCGCATACGAAAGGCGACGGCTTCTCCATGGCAAGGTATGGTAGCGGCATGCTGCCAGTTGATTATGAAGCCGAAATGCCGACGTCACCGGTGATGAAATATCCTTATTCGCGCACCCGTGAAATTCTTTTTAAAATGAAAGAAACAAATGAATGGGATCCCTGCCACGGTCTTAAACTTATGTATGTAAATCCGTCAGACGGTAAATCGGCTATGCCGACGCTCGGCGCATTTATGCAGCTGCTTCCCGCTGGTTTTGAAACCGCATCTTACCGATCCACCGACGCCACCGTTTATTCGGTGGTCGAGGGAACCGGTAAAACAAAAATCGGTGATAAGACCTTCGAATGGGGGCCAAAAGATACCTTTGTGGTGCCAAGCTGGCATCATCATCATCATATCGCCGATGGCGAGTGTGTGTTATTCAGTTATTCAGATCGTCCGGTACAAAAGGCCCTTGGCCTGTGGCGCGAAGATCGCGGAAATAGATAGAAAATAAAATTAGGAGTTTTTAAGTTATGGGTTATGTTTTTGATGTCCCCGCCCCCTCAAGTGTTGCCGTTCATGGCAGCGAAGACCGCTTTGCGGTACGTCGGGTTTTTTGTGTTGGTCGCAACTATGCGGCTCATGCTCGTGAAATGGGCCATGATCCGGACCGCGAGCTTCCGTTTTATTTTACAAAACCAAGTGATGCTGTTGTGGATAATGGTGTCGCGGTCCCCTATCCGCCCAAAACAGAGAACCTGCATTTCGAAGCGGAGCTGGTGGTCGCCATAGGAAAAATTTGTGCGGATGTTGCGGTTGAGGATGCGCTTGATCATGTGTATGGATACGCCGTAGGCAATGATCTGACACGCCGCGATCTTCAATCAGAGGCAAAATCAAAAGGGCGTCCGTGGGATGTGGGTAAGGCATTTGACCATTCCGCGCCCTGCGCCGAAATTCATCCGGCCGCTCAAGTAAATGATATTGAAAATGCTCGCATCTGGCTTAGTGTCAATGGGAATATCAAGCAGGATAGCAATGTCAATAAGCTGATCTGGTCTGTTTCTGAAGTCATTGCAAATCTGTCAACATTGTTTACGCTTATGCCCGGCGACCTTATATACACAGGAACACCGGAAGGTGTTGGCCCTGTCGTCAAAGGTGATGTGATAAGGGTTGGGGTTGACGGACTTACAGAATTGGAGACAAAAATTGTCTAACATTATTTTACACGGCATGTGGCGCAGTTCGGCATCTTACAGAGTGCGGATAGCTCTCAATTTAAAAGGTCTGACGTACGAACAGAAAAATTATGCCTTGGCCAAGGGAGAGCATAAAACGGAAGAATTCCTTTCTAAAAACCCGCAAGGGCTTATTCCAGCGCTCGAGGTGGACGGCAAAATAATTACCCAGTCGTTGGCGATTATGGAATATCTCGATCATATAGCGCCCGACTACCGATTGCTTCCGAAGGATCCTTTTGAGCGGGCACGGGTTCAGTCGATAGCTTACGCCATTGCCTGTGAGGTTCATCCGCTTTTGAATTTGCGTGTTCTACAGTATCTGAAAAACGATCTTGATCAGGATCAGGACGGTGTAAACACATGGTACCACCATTGGATCAAACAGGAATTTACTGCGCTTGAAAAGAAACTGTCTTCGGAGCAAGAGACCGGTATTTTCTGTCACGGCGATACTCCTGATTTTGCCGATTGCCTGCTCGTACCACAAGTTTATAACGCAAACAGATTTAAATGTGATCTTAGTGACTATCCAACAATTTTACGCATCAATGAAGAATGCTTGAGACTCAAGGCATTTGAAGATGCTGTGCCGGAAAATCAGCCGGACGCAATTTAAAACAAAACCATCAGGGAACGCCAATGGGCAAAATTGAATATGATAAGGCAAGGCCAATTGTTCGTAGAACAAACGGCAACAACCCATATTCACCATTGTTCATGGAACGCATGACACCAAAAGCAAAATGGTATTTCTTCATGCGCACCAAAGTGATGGCAGAAATGCGTGACGCTGAGGTAAACACGCGTGCACTTGCGACCCGCGACCAATGGGTCGATAGTGATATGATTAAAAACCTGACCAAAGAGCTGGGCGCAGAGGTCGTTGGACTGGCAAAATATACACCCAGTATTCTTTATCAGGACGCCAAAATTCAAAATCACAAGACAGTGATTATTTTCGGTATGGCCATGAAATATGATCTGATGGTTGATATCGGCGCAGAAAGTCAGGAAGAAGTGCACCGGGTTTATTATGAACTTGATGAAATCGGTGTCCGGCTCTCGCAGCGCATTGGCGCTATGGGATTTGAAGCCAGAACCCACCCCAACACTGGTGATTTCCCGCTTCCAGCTTATGGTTATCTCGCCGGGTTGGGTGAGGTGGCAAAACATGGTTGTCTGGTTTCACCGGAGCTGGGAAGTTCATTCAGGCTGTCTGCCATATCAACCGACATGCCGTTTGAGGTTGATGGGGTACAGGACTATGGCATGGATGAGCTCTGTCAAAAATGCGGCATTTGCGAACGCTTTTGCCCCGGACAGGCGATTATGCCGGAAAAAAGAGAAGTGGCCGGTGTTACTCGTTGGCATGTGGATAGTGATAAATGTCAACCATACTTTTCAAGACTTTATGGCTGTAAAATCTGCCTGTCGGTCTGCCCGCTTACGGCGCGGGCGCCTGATTTGAGGACAAATTATAAAGAAATGTCAAAATCGATCAAACAGGCGGGGGACGCCGCTGGTATGATGAAAATGATCGATGAAAAAGACAGTCTGAATTTGCAAGGCTTTGATGCAATTGATTATGATCCGTCCGATTTTGGCGGTCCATATATTCGCAAAGCCCGTGAAGTTCATGATGATCAGGATAGCTCTATTATCTTTGAAGATACGGATTGAAAACAGAAGGCGTCATCTGATAAACGCCTTCCGTTCTTTAATGAGTTTTAATAATCACCTTCGAGGTTAAGAAATTCTGAAATAAGTTTTCGGGCATGGCTTAAATCCGTGTTGCGCCAGGCATTGGCAACCATCACATTGGGATCTCCCGAGTGAAGTCGTTCATACATTTGCTGACGTGATCCGAAACCATCACCAGTAAGATCCCAGGCAAATTTGCACAGCTTATGACGGTCCAGTGGGGAGCTATCCTTACCGCGCATATAAACATCCAGATATTCCTTAATTTCTGGATTGTCCCAATCTTCAGCCGTAGGCAGAAATATCAGTGAACTGGTGCCTATATGTTCGACAAGCTCTATAAAACGCTCGGAAACCATTGTTGTGAGAGATCTTCTTTCGGGCGAAAGTGCCGGCTTGTAATTGCCAGCGGGCGTTTTTACCGCTTTGATCGTTGCGAGCTCAAAGCTCGAATTTATGGCGCCAGTAAATGTGCACATTTCACCGAGTTTTGCGACCACCTCGGGTCTTTTTATCACGCCAGAAGTTTTAGCAAGCATTTCAGCGATCGCGCAGAGTACTTGCATGCGTAATATCGTCAGTGATCCTCCTGCAAAGCTGGCCCAATGCATAACCCTGCTTCTGAAAAGTTGATTGGCTTTAAGGGGTTCGCGATATAAAAATACTCTTTCCCAAGGGATAAATACGTCATCAAACACGATCAAACTGTCCACTTCGTCATAAACGGCGGATGCCGGATGATCGAGCGGATTGCGACCCCCATACCCTTCGCGGGCAATTTGACTTAGGCCCGGCGCGTCGCAGGGAACCGTGAACCAGATGGCAAACTCTTTTTCTTCCTCTTTAAAGCCGTAAGTAGGGCAGATCATTATTTCATTGGAAAACAGTCCAAAGGTATTAAATCTTGCGCCGCGAACAATAATGCCATCGTCACGCTCTTTTACGACGCGTACGCAACGATCCGGATCTTCGGCCGGGCGTAATGATTTGTCCATGCATGGATCATGAAGACCGTGGGATAAGCATAAGTCGTTCTGGCGCGCGTATTTAAGGTAGTTCTCAGCATTATTGCCCAAATCTGGATTGAGTTCAGCCAATTCGTGACGGATATCATAGATACCCACTGTCATGCTGGCGACAAAATCAGGCAGTCGCCCGAGCATACCCATGGCATCTTTGACCCAGACTTCAGTATTAGAGCGGCGTGCTTCCAATTTTTCGGTGGTGTCGGGGGCAAGATATGAATTTGAACAACGTACACCATCCTCGTCAACGAAGCTCATCCTGCCCTGATAATCAGCGTCATGCTGTTTGTCATAGGTTTCAGCTATTTTGTGAGCCATTTTACTAAAGACCGGATGAGTTGTGACATCTTTTACACGTTCACCCTTGTAAAAAATCACCCGATCATCTCGGAGACTTTCCAGAAATTGCGCACCATTTTTAACACCGCTGCCTTTGACGCCCATATAAGACGGCATCTCCTTATCCCGTTCGGTCGCGGGTTTATTCAAAGTGGTTTTGATTTCCATGATTTTCTCCATTATTCAACTTGAAGAAATACTATACTCTTCGAAATGCGTGATCAAGGAAAAAGTGTTATTATAATAACATATACTTCTGTTATGATGATAATGGCGTTATAGAGCTAATTATTGCCGAGATGTGTAGACAAGTGCATCTAGCATTCCCGCTGTCGATTGATCAGGGGGTATCATTCTTTAAATTAGATTTTTCTCAGGCTGCTGTCGTGATGGCCTGTCTTGAACATAATAAAGTGAATAATTTAGCAAAAATACACACTTTTTTCATTGATGATTGATAATTAGTAAAGCTGAGGTATATTATGGACCGAACAAAGAAGAGTTGTTTTGCTTATGTCTAAAAAATATTGGGGTTCCTGCTTAGTTGCAATGTCGGTGGCATTGCTGGCTCAACCAGAAATCCAAGCGCAGGAAAATGCTGAGGTTGATCATCAATTTGAAGGTGTGCCAGCATACACGCAAACATTTAAGGAAAATGTTGGTATTGCCGTAACTGAGCATCCGAGGACTGCTGCGGCGATTGCTATGCGTGATGAGCGACGTTTTGATCAGAATGAAGCGAGAGCAGGGCTATTTCCGCAAGTAGAAGTTGGTCTGACAGGCCGACACCGTATTGCAGATAATTTTGAAGACCGTTTTGACAATATCACTCAGCGCAGTCTGCGTGATACGGCGGCCAATGTTTCGCTTACTGGAAGACAGCTGATTTATGATGGCGGCAGCACATCGAGTAAAATTGCCAGTGCCCGTCATGCCTTTACCGCTGCGCATGAAGAATACAGCCTTGAAGCGTCATCGGTCGCCCTAGCGGCAGTGGAGGCGCATTACTATGTTTTACTTCAACGTTTGAGACGCACCTATCACCAGGAGAATGTCGCAAGACATCGTGAGATACTTGATATGGTCGTTGAGCGTTTTGAAAGCGGGCGCGGCCCGAACCGGGATGTCACATTGATGGAGAGCCGTCTGGCAATCGCTGAAACCGAACAATCACGTGCGCAAATGGATCTTGAAGAAGCCATGAATTATTACATGGAGGTATACAGCTTCGCACCGGAAAATATCAAGCGTCCAGCATTAACGCTTGATGTCCCAGCATCGGAGAACGCAGCGCTGGAAACTGGATTTCAGTATAATCCATTGCTTGTCATGGCATCATCGCAATCGCTTTCTTCCAAAGAATATATGAACTCTGTCCGTGCAGAAAGACTTCCCAGCGTATCGGTGGAACTTGCAGCGACCAAGTATGATCTAGAACGGGGAAATCCCGACTATGATGTAACTGGACGGCTGATTTTAAATTATGCACTTTATAACGGTGGCGCAAGATCGGCCCGTATTTCACGGTCTCAAAAAGGTTATGAAAGATCTCGTTATACGGAAGATAACATTCACCGCGAGGTGAACAGGGAAATCAAAGTTGCGTTTCAAAGTGTCGCCAGCCATGCGAGACAGATGATATCGCTCGAAAAAGCAATGAGCGCTAGTCGGACCAACCGCGATCAAACACGTGAACAATTTGAAGTCACCGGCGGTAGTTTGTTTAATCTTTTAGAAGCGGAAAAAGAACATCACAATGCCAAGGAGCAACATCTTCAAGGCATGACCGAAAGTGATCTTTCGAAGTATCGCCTGCTTCATTCTATGGGTACTTTGCTTCCTGCAATGAATATCATTTTAAGAAAAGAGAGCCAATGAGCGAAGAGAATAAGTCACAATCCGCCTTGTTGGACAAAGAACATTGGTTCTGGGGCGCCTTTCATCAAAACTGGTGGACCTACGGTCAGATCATCCTTGCCGCCATTATGATCAATTTCTTTTCACTCGGTAGCTCTATCTTTATTATGACCGTTTATGACCGGGTCATTCCCAACAATGCTGTTGAAAGTCTTGTCGCGCTTTGTATTGGTATGGTGATCCTGATCAGCTTTGATTTTCTCTTAAAATTCCTACGAGCCTATTTTATTGATACGGCGGGTCAAAAAGTAGACATCAAAGTGGCGAAAGGTATTTTTGACCGCATTATGAAGCTGAAGTTAGCCTCTCAAAAGGGTTCGACCGGCGGGCTCGTCAACACGGTTCGCGAATTTGAAAGTCTGCGCGATTTTTGCACCTCGGCGTCCCTTGCCACTGTTGTTGATATTCCGTTTATTCTTTTGTTTATTGTTGTGATTGCCATAATCGGTGGTCCTGTTGCGATTGTTCCTGCATTGGCCGTGCCAATTGTTTTACTTGTTGGCATATTTATTCAGCCGTTTCTGTCACGTTTCTCGAAAGAAGGAATGCAGCAGGGGCACAGCAAACAAGGCACGCTGGTAGAAATGGTATCTGGACTTGAGACCTTAAAAAGCCTGGGATCTGATAAATTATTTCATGACCGATGGGAAAAAGCGGTTGATCAGCATTCCACCGTTGGCCTTAAGTCGCGTATGTTCAGTCAGATCGCCATCAATAGTGCGGCCACGGCGCAGCAGGTGGCGCAAATAGGTATTGTTGCTGTCGGTTTCGTTCTGATTATGAAGGGCGAGCTATCCATGGGGGCTCTTATCGCGTGCGTTATTATTTCTGGACGCTGTCTGGCACCGCTAGGCCAGCTTGCCAATTTGCTTACCCGTTATAATCACGCCAAAACCGCATATGGCGCACTTGATAAATTGATGGCGGAGCCGAGCGAAGATGTGTCGGGGCGTGATTTTATCCGCCGTGCGGTTATGAAGGGTAAAGTTGAATTTAAAAACGTAAGTTTTAAGTATCCGTCAGGCAGCATAAAAGTGCTTGATAACGTTTCCTTTAAGGTTGAGGCGGGTGAAAAAGTAGGAATTCTCGGAAAAATTGGCTCTGGCAAGAGTACGGTGCTCAGAATGGCAGCAGGGCTTTACGACCCCGATGAGGGGGCGATTTTAATTGATGATACTGATATTCGCCAGATCGTACCTGATGACCTTCGAAAGAATATGGCTATGGTTTTACAGGATGTGTTCCTGTTTTCTGGTAGTATCAAGGAAAATATAACCATGGGGCACCCGGAAATAACCGATGAAGATATTCTGCGCGCGGCTGAAATCAGCGGCGTTCAGGATTTTCTCGGCGGCCTTCCCAATGGCTATGATTTACAGCTTCGTGACCGCGGTGAAGGGCTGTCTGGTGGACAGAAACAAGCGCTTGCTATATGCCGAGCGCTGGTACGTAAATCACCAATATTAATGATGGACGAGCCGACAAGCTCAATGGATACCAATTCTGAACAAAAGCTCATTTACCGCCTTAAAGAAGAACTAAAAGACCGCACTTTGCTCGTGGTTACCCACAGGCCAACCATGCTTGAACTGGTTGATCGGATTATTGTTATCGAGCAGGGAAAAGTGGTGGCGAACGGACCAAAGGATGATGTGATAAAAATGCTCACACCCAACGGGTCTGATGCCAACCTAACCAAGAGGGGTAACTGATGCTTAAGCCAAAAGTCGCCGCAAATTATTTACTCCTGAGCATACTTGGGTTTTTCGTCATATTCATACTTTGGGCATCAATTGCCGAACTTGACGAGGTTACCCGCGCAAGTGGCCGAATCGTACCCAGCAAACAAATACAGGTCATTCAAAACCTTGAAGGTGGTATCGTCAAGGAAATACTGGTGCGGCAGGGTGATCAGGTCAAAGCCGGTGACATTCTCGTCAGGTTAGATCGAACCCAGTTTGATGCTGAATTTAACAGAAATGAAGAGGAATTTTTCTCACTGGAAGCAATGATCAGCCGTCTTCAGGCAGAAAGTAATTTTGCTGAGCCAGATTTTGCCGAAGATTTGAAGGTTAATCATGCAAATTTGATTAGTCGCGAACTTAATCTGTTCAATGCAAGAAGGGCAGAATTTGAAGCATCGATCAATAGCTTGAATGCTAGACTCAAGCAAATTGAGCAAGACCAAATCGAAGCAGAAATAAGCCTTGTCAGCGCGAAGTCAGCCAGTGAACTTGCCACAAAAGAGGTCGAGCTTCTGAGACCGCTTGTTGAGCGGGGCATCGAGCCACAACTTGAGCTAATCCGCGCCGAACAACGCAAGATTGAAGCCGAAGGTGATCATAGAATAGCAGAGCTCGGTATTGAGAAGGCTAAAAAAGCCGTAGAAGAAACAAATCTGCAAATGGAATCGGAGCGGCAAAAATTTCGCGCAAATGTTCTGACCGAACTCAACGAAGTGCAGATAAATAGAAATCAGTTGGTGGATAGCCTTCCTGCGCTTTCAGACAGGGTTGATCGAACCGATGTAATCGCACCGACCGACGGTGTGATCAATCAGGTTTTGGTAACCACAATCGGCGGTGTGGTTGATAGCGGTATGCCTATCGTCGAATTGGTACCCCTTGATGATACACTTCTTGTTGAGGCCGAGGTTCAACCATCCGATATTGCCTTCCTGCGTCCGGGTCAGCCGGCACGTGTGAAACTTACCGCCTATGATTATTCACGTTATGGTTCGCTTGATGGCAATGTGGAAAATATAAGTGCCGATGCAATTCTTAATGAACAACAGGAATATATGTATGTCATTAAGATCAGAACCCAGCAAAATAGCCTTCCGTCCGCGGACGGCGATTTGCCTATTCTACCGGGCATGGTCGCCGATGTGGATATTCTCAACGGCAAAAAATCAATCATGCGATACCTAATGAACCCAGTGCTCAAGCTAAAGGATAATGCATTTAGGGAGCGTTAAGATAGATTTTTGTAGCTTTTCCACTATGTCATCATTAGCTGTTAATTTGGACTTAAAGATCATTGAAAAAATTCCCAAGAATCTGTTCGGCGGGTTGTTCATATGCGATTGCAGTCACAACTAATTTTATCTTGCGTGTAGTTTGGGTTCAAGCTAAAATGATGGTTGTAAAGGTAAAATTATGGTTGGGGACGTTATGCGGGCGGCATTAAGTACGAAGTTCAAGATAAGTAATTCCTATCAAAATCAATATAAAATTAAAACGATTAAACTCGGTAGTTCGTCAATTGCCGTGTTATCACTCGCTGCATGTGGCGGTGACGGTGGTGGCGGAAATGCGACGCCAGCACCACCACCAACTCCCCCGCCTGTGCCAACGGCGTCTTTGTCAGGCTTTTCAGAGACTTCGGCTTTTGTGTATGTGTCGGCTGGCGGTACATACGCTAGTTTCAGTTTTACGGACACAGATGTGGATCTAACCGTTACTGGCGGCGCTGGAGCAGATAGTATTGAAGTTGGACGGGGCAACGATTTGGTGAATGCCGGAGAAGGTAATGATAGCGTTCAGGGACTTTTAGGTGCGGATGTCTTAGACGGTGGAGCAGGCTACGACATATTAATCTACGGAACAATTACAGGCGTTACTAGCACCGAAGGTGTAAATATAAACTTGGTGAGCAACTCTGCGTCAGGTGGAGACGCTCAAGGAGATCAATTTTCGAATTTTGAAGCAGTCTTTGGAAGTAATTACAACGATATTCTAACCGGAGATAATAACGGCAATATTTTAAGTGGAAGGATCGGAAACGACACCATATCTGGTGGTGGGGGAAATGACTACATCATGGGCGGCTCGGGGGCGAATATATTGGATGGCGGAGACGGGTACGATCTGGTCGTTTATGGTTCATTTGGATTCACGGTCGGATCTACAATTGTGTATTTTGATCATTTTGCTGACGTGCCATCTGTTAACGTAAACTTGCAAACTCAAACAGCAGTTCACGCTGGCACGACTGATCAAATTATGAATTTTGAAGGTGTGATTGGTAGTAGCGGTGA
>CAXBLS010000092.1:0-13774 GCA_963976585.1 uncultured Kordiimonadaceae bacterium | reverse complement strand
AGGGTTTGGAAATACTTTTTATTATAAACCACGTCTTTTAGATCGACATCGCCGTGCTTCTTATCATCCATATGAAAAAAGGTTTTGCCGTAGCCGCTTGAGCCGCGGTTATTGATACGCATGACCGCGTAGCCGTTATTGACGAGATGCTGAACGGTCGGGTTATAGCCTTTTCGGCTTTGGCCGCCAGGGCCACCGTGCACGTAAACAAGCGCCGGAACTTTACTCACAGCGGATGCCCCCTTCGGTTTATAGAGAAGACCCGGAATTTCAAGACCGTCAAAGCTTTCAAAGCGAACAACTTCACTTGATACAAGGACGCTTTCATCAATATCGGGATTTCCAGTATTGGTCAGGCGTTTTGCATCACCCGTACCAATTTCATGAACATAAAGGTTCGATGGCGACGTGTCAGAATTTATGTAAAACACCATGCTACGGCTATCGTCTGAAAAATTAACGCCGCGTAGATCGCCAGCCGGAAGTGGGGGCAACATAATTTCACCGCCACCGTCGGTTTCAGTGACCGTTACTTTGGTTGATGCATCTGCGTTTACACCAGCGATCTGATATTTACCGTCTTCTGAAAAATATAGGAAACTAACGTCCCAATTGTCTGATTTAAAATGACGCGCGCGTTCACCAGTTGCAAAATCATAGGACCATGCCTGATTATATTCTCCGTGTTCATTGGTGGCATATATAAGCTTGGTGCTGTCCGCTGTAATACTGTAGGCGCGATGCTCTACATCGCCTTCGTGCGCTGTCACCAGCATTGCTGTATTATCACCCGATGTTAAATCAACGGCATATAGGTCGCTATTGGTGTTGCTATGCTCCAACCCTAAAGTCAACCATTTTCCGTTTGGGCTAAGGGCCCCAGGCGAATATCCATCATTATTTTCAAACACCAACTCGCGGGAATAATCACTGATCTGATATTTATAAAGATCAAAATAACGCGGGTCGCGTTCGTTGGTTACGATGTAAAATTGCTGATCATCCTCGTGCCAACTTGCGAACTGGGCCTTGACGTTTTCACCGGGGGTAAGGTCTTTTGTGCTGCCGTCTAGCTCGCGGACATAAACATGATCATTTTCATTACCACCTTCATCGGCGAAATATATAATCCGGTCATCCGCAGGGAACCATGAAACCGCAAATGTACTATCCACCGTTGAAGCGGTGAGCGCAGTTGTCGCAGAGCCATCAAGCGGTTGACGGTAAGCATTATAAATCCCCGTCGCATCACTGCTGACGAGCACAGCCGTACCATCATGACTAATAGAGGAACCAGAAACACTGGTCGTCTTATAAAACTCTTCTGCTGTGTAAGTATGGTGGCCATTCTCCGCTATTTGCGGTGTATCAGTCGATTGTTCACTACAGGCTTGAAGCAAAAGTACGATGCTTATTAGCTTAAAGAATTTCATAATTTTTCCCCTTATAAAAAGGAAAGTGTAGCTGAGAGTGGTAAAGCTGGCAAATATTTAAAAAATAGCTCACCCAACTCCGTCATGCTGAACTTGTTTCAGCATCCATTTCTAAACCATGAAAGATATATCCATTCCACAATAGACCCTAGTTCCGAAGGAGACGGAGCGCAGCGAGGACAATCAAGTTTAGGGTGACGTAGGCTAAAGAAATTATGAAAATAAATTTACTCTGATCCCATTGATCTGTGACCCCGTTGATCTTAACAGTCAGATAAAAATATTTACATGATGTTGATTTTCAATATATAGATGATGTTCACAATTTATGGGGGATTTAATGAAATGAAAAGACTACCAATATTTTTTAGTATCGTTGCAATATATGTTTTAATCAATTTTTTAGTTTCAGAACCATCAGGATTTAACTTTCAATGTAAAAACGATGAATGCAGGTACATTGCCTCTAGTTCAATCAATGGAATTATTTTTGGATTTATTCTAGGAATTACAGTCTTTTTTATACCTCGGAAAAAAATTGAAATCGATAATACAAGTATTGTAGGAATATTCCGTAGAATAGGTGCAATGTATATAAATTTGTTTGTAGTAATGGCTCCTATCGCAGCAATTATCACAATGCCTATATTATTGATTGAAGCTTGGCACACTGGGGAATTTCAATGGTCCTTTTACCGTGAATTTTCAAGGAGCACCGACTGGTTGGCAGGAGCGTTAAGCACTTTACCTGTATTTGTTGCAATTATTTATTATTATTTCAAATCGCTCAAAAAGAATAGTCCCACGATAGGCCAGTATTTAATGGGATATTACATAACAGGGAATGATGAAGAATGGACAACTAAAAGAGCAATGAAACGAATTGGATGGACGATGCTTACTATGTGCATATGGCCTGTGACTATTATTATCGCTTTAAGAAATCCACAAAAAGCATTTTGGTTTGATTTAAAAACAAATAGCCTGGCGGCACGTTTTGATTATACTCAAGATACAAAAAAGTCGTAGTTAAGGATTACCTATGAAGGTCACTGAAAAGCTTCAACTTATAGAAAATATCGCTATAGAACTGCAAAGCCGATATACATTTGATGTGATCAATATTTTTTTCAAAGAATTTAAGGTGAATCCAGAATTTGATCCTTCATACAACAGCAAACGTCTTTATTCACAAGATCGCTTGAAAGGTGTAGAAATTGCAGAAATTGTTAAAATAGCAAAAGAGTTAGATATAGATACCGATAATGTGATTAAAGAACCTCCCAAAAATTGGGAAAATACATCATCAGTAAAAGCATTTATTAGCCATACTTCTAAAGATAAAGCCAATGCTAAAAAACTTAGAGATGCTCTAAAAGGTTATAATGTTGATGGCTTCGTAGCACATGAAGACATCAAACCGTCAGAAGAGTGGCAAGAAGAAATTCGAAAAGCACTAAACTCCATGGATATTTTCATTTCAATGCATACAACAGGTTTCTCTGGACGCATTTGGTGTCAGCAGGAAATCGGTTACGCGGCAGCACGGAATATTAAAATGATTCCCATTAAATTTGATGAAGATCCCGAAGGATTCATTGCAAAAATTCAAGCATTAACACGAGGCAAAAAAACTGCGAGTGACATTGCAAGCGATATTGTTAATATTCTTAAGAATGATGATAAAACTAAAGAGCTATATAGTAAGAGAATTGAATCTAGTATAACTGACGATGACGAAATTCCATTTTGAAGCTTGAACTAATTAAAAGGGCGAAGCTCTCACTTCGCCCTCTTTCAATTACTCTTTCTTATAAACCACTTTACCACCCAAGATGGTCATCAGTATTTCGGTGTCCATGAGTTTGTCGTCAGGGACAGTGGTTAAATCCTGTGAAAGGATTGCGATGTCGGCTAGTTTGCCTACTTTGATTGAGCCTTTGATGTCTTCTTCAAAGGCGGCGATGGCGTTGCCCATGGTGTAAGAGTATAGGGCCACTTCGCGGCTGTAGGTTTCTTGTTCTTGAAACTTGCTGCCGTCGGGTAGTTCGCGTGTGACCGAGCATTTAAAGCTGCCGATTGGGTCTATTTCATCAACCGGGGGATCGGTGCCGTTGGTTGGAGTCAGGCCCGCGTTATAAAGGGTGTTAAAGATATAACCGCGTTCTAATGTGCGATTTTTGCCTAATCGATCTTCGACCCACGGGCCGTCGGAGCAGGCGAATATGCCTTGAACCGCCGGTATGACACCAAGCTCAACAAAACGCGGGATATCACTAGGTGCGATCACCTGGGCATGTTCAATGCGCCAGCGCAGGTCAGTTTTGTCTGGGTTCTTGGCCATTTCTGCACCGTAAATATTCAGAAGTTCGGTTGTCGCGCGGTCGCCGATCCCTTGAATGGCCAACTGGTAGTCATGCTTCATGGCCAGACGGGCGGAATATTCAATTTCTTCAATAGGAACCACATTAAGGCCGTGACTTGTTGGCATGTCTTCGTATGGTTCATGGAGCCAGCCACCATGGGTGCCAAGCGCACCATCGAGCACTTTTTCGCCAATAGCACGGACCGTGAGGAAGTTGTTGCCGTAACCCACCATGCGGTATTCATCGAGCTTCCCGTCCATGTCTGCGGCCTGTTCTTCAAAAGCCATCCATAGGCGCACAGGGATTGTACCTTCATCGGCCATTTTTTTGAGTAGGTCGACTTCATAAAAGTTAGTACCGAGATCCTGAAAGGACGTGATGCCATATTTCAGACTTTCTTCACCGGCGGTAATGATGGCACGGCGCATTTCGCTTTCGATCTGTTCCGGTGTACGCTGAGCTTCATAGGCTGCGAATGATGCGCGGACGGCGTCCTGCGCCGCTTCGCGGAGCATTCCGGTGGCAGTGCCGTCCTCGCGGCGGACGATCTCGCCGCCTTCTGGTGGCACCGTGTCATCACCAATACCAGCTTCGTCAAGGGCCGCTTGATTAACGAACACGCCGTGACCACTTGTGTGGATAAGCATGACCGGGTTATTTGGGCTAACGGCGCTTAATTTGTCATGAACCGGAATACCATCGACGAGAATGTCTTCTTTGGTTTCCCACTTGTCCTGATGCCAGCCACGACCAACGATCCATTCGCCGGGTGTGACCCCTTCGGCGGCGCGAGCAACTTTTTGGACGATGCTATCAAAGCTGGTGTCATAACGCAGTTCAAGCCTGTGAAAGGCGTCGCCGTAACTTGTGTAATGACCGTGGCCTTCTATGAAGCCCGGGATCGCTGTTTTACCAGCAAGATCAATAACTTCGGTTTCTTCACCGATCCAGGCGGCGATTTCAGCGCTTGTGCCGACAGCGGTGATTTTATCATCAACGATGGCGACCGCTTCAGCGTGCGGCTGGCCTTCTTCAACGGTAACCACATTGCCGTTGGTAAGAACGAGATCAGCAATAGGGCCGCTTTGCTCAGCGTCCTGCTCGGCGCAAGACATCAGCATCAACCCACTTAAAATTAGTAGGATTTTTTTCATATCACTCCCCTTAAATCTGCCCCACACAGATGAGTTTAACGCTTAAATGTCAAGCTCCGCAACCTTTGAGGCGTTTTCCTGAATAAACTGGAAACGAAGTTCAGGTTTTTTGCCCATAAGTTGGTCGACCTTTTCGGCTGTTTCAAGCCGGGTGCCTTCTTCTATGACCACGCGCAGCAGGGTTCTTTTGCCGCGCACCATTGTTGTTTCCTTAAGTTGTGACGCTGGCATTTCACCAAGACCTTTAAAGCGGCTCACTTCGATTTTGCCGCGGCCATTAAATACATCAGCCATCAGTTCGTCTTTATGATCATCGTCGCGGGCGTAATGTACGGTGCCGCCTTGGGCAATACGGTAAAGCGGCGGCTGAGCGAGGAAAAGATGCCCGCCTTTGATCAGTTCGGGCATTTCCTGATAAAACATGGTGATCAGAAGCGTCGCGATATGAGCGCCGTCAACGTCCGCGTCGGTCATGATTATGACGCGTTCATAACGAAGGTCGTCTTCAATGTATTTATCGCCGTGACCACAGCCAAGAGCTTGATTAATATCGGCTATTTCCTGATTGCCGCGGATTTTATCACGGCTAGCCGATGCCACATTGAGAATTTTACCACGGATGGGAAGGATAGCCTGTGTTTTCCGGTCTCTTGCCTGTTTGGCTGAACCGCCCGCACTGTCACCCTCCACGATGTAAATTTCCGTACCGTCTGATTCTGCGTTAGAACAGTCGGCAAGCTTGCCGGGCAGGCGTAGTCTACGCTTGCTTGTGGCACTGGCGCGTTTTACTTCTTTCTCGGCGCGGCGGCGAAGCCGTTCTTCCATACGCTCAAGCGCCCAACCAAGTAGGTCATTGGCCATAGCTGGTGAACCAGAGAGCCAGTGGTCGAAATGATCCCGTAGGGCATTTTCCGTAAGTCTCAGTGCTTCCGGATTGGTCAGCTTATCTTTAGTTTGGCCCTGAAACTGTGGGTTTTTAATAAACAGCGATATCAACACGCAGGCACCATTAAAAATATCATCACCAGTAAGGCTTGAGGCTTTCTTATTGCCAACAAGTTCACCGTATGCCTTGATCCCTTTTAGAAGGGCACCGCGCACACCGCTTTCATGGGTGCCGCCTTGTGGGGTAGGAACGGTGTTGGTATAGGATGATATGCTTCCTTCACCGTATTCCGGCCAGGCAATGGCCCATTCGATTTGTCCCGCTTGATCAGCGAGAGGCACTTTTCCGTGAAAATTTTCCGCTGTTACCATGCTGCGTTTTTCAGTAAGCAGGGTCAGATAATCATTAAGACCGCCAGGAAAATGAAGAGTTTCCTTTTCAGGAATGGTTTCTTTTTCTTTTTCAGAAATCAGTGAAGGATCACATTGCCAGCGAATTTCAATGCCCTTGAACAGATAGGCTTTCGAGCGTGCCAGTTTATAAAGAATGCTTGGCTTGAAGGTCGTCTTGCCAACGCCGAATATTTCATGATCGGGTAAAAATGTGACCTTGGTACCTCGTCGGTTTGGTGTCGAACCAACATTGGTTATTTTGGTTGTTGCTTTACCGCGGGCAAAGCTTTGGGTCCAGACCTGTTTATCACGGGCCACTTCCACATCGGTCCATTCGGAAAGCGCATTTACAACCGAAATACCTACGCCATGAAGGCCGCCGGATGTTTCATAAACTTTGCTGTTAAATTTTCCGCCGGAATGGAGCGTGGTAAAAATAACCTCAAGTGCTGATTTATCCTTGTGCTTTGGATGCGGATCAACGGGAATGCCGCGACCATTATCGGCGACGGTCACCGATCCGTCCGCATTCATCGTCAGTTCAATACGGGTCGCGTGGCCGGCCACGGCTTCATCCATACTGTTATCAAGAACTTCAGAAACCAGATGATGCAGGGCCCGTTCATCGGTGCCGCCCACATACATTCCTGGGCGCAGACGCACAGGTTCCAATCCTTCAAGTACTTCAATATCTTTAGCGGAATATTCGGCCGTTGTGGTCGCCGTTTCAAACAAGTCAGTCATGTTTTTGTTAGGTTCTCGTTAAATAACTTTTCATATAATTGGTTACACTATAGAGTATGATTGCAAATCTCAACACCCAGATATTGATTTATTTTGTTTTTTTAAAGTTGAACCGGCAAAAGATAATAATTGGACAAAAAATTACCAAAATGAACCAAGCAAAAGTCCCGCAAATTCGCAGTAGAAGACCCATTGTCAGATATTTGATGATGTCGTTTTATATTATGTTTATCGGCTTTTGTTCGGTCGGTATCTGGCTTAAGTGGGATGCCATCAACCGGGTCAATGATCGTTATACATCACATCAATATGAAGAAGGGTTTGATGCAGTCGCGGTCACCGTACCGTTACCCCGGCCAGACAGAAAAGAAAGCTTCCTGTCGCGTCTGGCACGGCGCACGGCACCGAAACCGGCACTGGTCATTCAAAAGGACAGGGACCAGAGCGCCGATGACGCTTGGCAGAAATACGCCGCGCACGCGGTTACCGTCCCTGCCGGCAACGTCAAGGTTATTTTGGTGATAGATGATTTGGGTATTGTTAAGAAAACGACAAAACAGATGATCGATATGGATGCCCCGCTGACCCTGTCGTTCCTGCCTTATGCCAGCGAAATCAGCACTCAGGTGAACGAAGCCTACCAAAAAGGTCATGATATTTTGGTTCATATTCCGATGGAACCAAAGGGGAAGGCAGATCCCGGGCCCCATGCGCTTCTTTCCAGCACATCAGGTCGGGTGCAGATGGACAGCATCCATTATAACCTTGGACAGTTTTCCAATTATGTCGGCATCAATAACCATATGGGTAGTCAGTTTACCGAGGACGAAGTGGCGGTAAACAGGCTTCTTGATGTAGTTAAAGATAGGGGGCTGCTGGTTCTTGACAGCAAAACCACATCAAAGAGTAAACTTGAAACGCTTGCTATACAGAAGAATATCCCGGTTACCAACCGCGATGTGTTTTTGGACAATGAACAGGATCTAAATTATATTCTCGGTCAACTAGCCGAACTAGAACGTGTCGCCAAGAAACAAGGAAGCGCCCTTGCCATCGGTCATCCATACACCCAAACGGTTGCCGCCTTAAAACTATGGATACCGACACTTGCCGCAAAGGGCATCACAATTGTACCTATCTCGCAAACGGTGCGGGAAAAATATTCCAATGTTCAGTTGGCGGTGAAGTAATTTGGCTTTAATGAAAAAAATTACTCAGTTAGTTTTGATGACAACGCTGTTGATGGCATTTCAAGATAATCCCCCCGCCAACCTCAGAGAGATTGTTTCACCATTTCAATTGCTCACGGCTAGCAGCGATTGGACACTTAAAAGCAAGATCAAACCGGATTTTGAAATATTTCACACACAGGGCATGGTTAAAATTGACAACCACTTTTTCGTGTCTGCCGTTGAAGTGCTTGAGCCAACAGAAACGTACGCAAAAAGTGATAACCTGTGGGATAGCGCCCTGACCAGAACACCCGGCAAGGGGCGGGGCTGGTTGTTTAAGATGGACGAGTACGGAAAACTCCTGGATAAGGTGGAACTTACAAATGGCAATACCTATCATCCGGGGGGTATTGATTTTGATGGCGAGTATATATGGGTGCCGGTGGCTGAATATCGTCCTAATAGTGAAAGCGATATTTATAGAATTGATCCAGCAACCATGCATGCGACATTGGCTTTTCACGTTTCTGATCACGTTGGCACGATCATTCATAATCCTGAGCGCGGTACGTTTCATGGATCAAGTTGGGGGTCACGGCGTGTATATCGTTGGGTGGTGGACGTGGAACCGGACGGTGAAGGTGTAATTAATGAAGAGCTTTGGCACCCCAATCCAAGTCATTATATCGACTATCAGGACTGTCATTATCAAGGCGAGAACTTCATGCTTTGCGGTGGTGTCAAAAATTACTCGTCGCCGAACGGCGACATGGCATTAGGTGGTATTGAACTTATTGACACTGAGAACGTAGTCCCTGTGCTCCTTCACACGCTGCCAGTCAACATATACTGGAACAATGGCATGGCGATCACCAACAATCCGTTCTGGATGGAAGAGATGGACGGACTGTTACGGTTTTATTTTCTGCCTGATCAGGACGGGGAAGCCGAACTACTAACATACGAAGTCGCGCGTCCGTAGACGGGTTCACGGACTTATCATGACCAATTATTTTAGCGGCAAACTTTACTGTATCGTTCGTTTTCACGGGCGAACATGGCGCGAATAACATCGCCGTCGGATGGTTCAACCGCTAGTGTTTCCGGGTCCCATTGATGTCTTGGAGCCGCAAAAAAATCCCCGCCGTAAATATGTATGCCACCGGTAAAACGTAGCAGTGGATTGGTCACTGAGTGGATAGCATCTGCCTCCAGCGTGGCAACATCACCTTCAAAAAGGCAATTCGCGGCAACTGCTTCAATGCTGTGTTCACCTTGGCGCCATAAGATATTGTCTTCGCGGCCTGTGTAAATTCCGATTAGTGCCCACATTTCATGATCATGAGGTAGCAAATTCATTTGCGGCGTCCAGGCAGCAGCGAAAATCGTCAGGGTCGGTGAGCTTAACAGCACATCAAGTCCGGCTTTTGATGGATCGCCGAGGCCGTTTAGTACGGCACTATGATCTGATACAGCGCGCGCAAGCACTTCTCTAACGGCGGATCTAGCGTCTGTTTCCATATGAGCTTTAATGCAGTCTTCGACAAAACGTTCGCGGTCAAAAGGTCTGGACTGGCCACTTGGAAGCACCATACGCGTTTTTGACGGTATATCCTGCGCATTGGCGATTGTTGTTGATACGGTCATGGCTGCGGCTCCTGCTCCTGCTATTAAAACATTTCGGCGCGTTAGATTTAAGGTCACGTCAGTCTCTCCTCGTGGGATATATTATGTTCAAAGTTTAAATCATTTCGCTATTAGGGTAGATGAGAGTGATTTTCGATCAAGTCAATAATCTGGACTTGATTTTATCTGGCTTCTAAGGTTCATTGATATAGTAATGAATTTTGAGGAGAACACAACATGTCAGCATTTGGCCAATTTTGCCCCATAGCGCTTGCCTCGGAGGTCTTAACACAAAAATGGATGTTGCTGATCGTCAGAGAGTTAAATGCCGGTAGCAAACGCTTTAATGATATTAAAAGAGGCGTTCCGCGAATTTCAGCAACGCTACTTAAACAGCGGCTTGATCAGCTTGAACTGGCTGGCGTGCTTGAAAAAATACCACTGGTTAGTGGTGTTGGTGATGAATATTTATTAACCGATGCAGGACGGGAATTAAAAGCCGTGCTTGGCGCTATTGGCGAATGGGGACAAAGGTGGGCGAGGGATATTGCCCCCGAAGACCTCGATCCAGGTTGGCTCGTCTGGGCTATGCATAGAAGAATTGACGTTGAAAAAATGCCGAAGGGTAGAACAGTGCTGGAAATTGAATTTATTGATGCACCGAAATCACAAAAATTCTTTTGGCTTGTTTGCGAAAAAGACAATGTTGATGTGTGCGTAAAGCCGCCTGGATTTGACAGTGACTTAATTGTCAGGACAGAGATTCTCACCCTTGCAGAAGTGTGGCGCGGCATAAGGCCATTGGATGCGGAGTTGACAAGTGGCCGCATTAAACTTTCTGGTGACGCCACTCTGAAAAAGCAATTCCCCGATTGGCTTCTCTATAGCATTTTCGCCAAATTCAAGAAGCAATCCTAGGGACCTTTTCTATTGAATGGCTTTATCCTGATCGGCGAAGTGGACGGCTTCTTCTGCGGCGCGTACTAGCGCTCTTGCTTTGGCCTCGCATTCAGCATATTCGGATTGCCAATTGCTATCGGCGACGATGCCAGCACCAGCCTGGACATACATGGTTTTATCCTTAACGATGGCGGTTCTGAGTACGATACACGTATCCATACTGCCATCAGCAGAGAAATAACCAACCGCACCAGCGTAAATACCGCGCTTTTCATGTTCAAGTTCGTCAATAATTTGCATAGCCCGGACTTTGGGAGCACCGGATACGGTCCCGGCAGGAAAACCGGCTGCGAGGGCCTTAAGTGCATCGTAATCTTCACGAATTTCACCGCGTACGTTTGATACGATATGCATAACATGCGAATAAAATTCAATGGTCATTTTATCGGTCAGTTCAACGGAACCTACTTTACTGACCCGTCCCACATCATTACGGCCAAGATCAAGAAGCATCAGATGCTCCGCAAGTTCTTTGGGATCAGAGAGAAGATCTTCTGCATTTTGCTTGTCTTCGCTGGCGTTCTTGCCGCGCGGGCGGGTTCCTGCTATGGGGCGGATGGTGACCTCATTGTCACGAAGTCGAACAAGAATTTCAGGACTTGAGCCGACAATGGAAAAATCACCAAATTTTAAATAATATAAAAACGGTGACGGGTTGGTGCGTCGCAACGCCCGGTAAAGCGAAAATGGTGGTAAATCAAAAGGCATGGAAAAGCGCTGCGAAAGCACCACCTGAAATATATCACCGGCGGCGATATAGTCCTGGGCCCGTTTTACCATAGTTTCAAACCGTTCTTTCGAAGTGTTTGATACCGGGGCCTCAGGAAGGTCAATTTTGGCCTCTTGTTGACGCTGAACGCTGAGGGGGCGGGCGAGAGCACTGACAATATCATTCAGGCGTTCTTCACCGTGCAGGTAAGCAGTATCAGCATTTACGTCATCGGCTGGTCTGACCGGTGTTACCACTGTGATCAGATCGGTGATGCTATCAAAAACCACCATGATGGTTGGGCGCATAAACATGCTGTCGGGGGTGCCGAGAATGTCTTCTTTGGCGTCAGGTAGTTTTTCCATAAGCCTCACGCAGTCATACCCCATATAGCCGATAAGTCCGGCCGCGGACGGCGGCATGCCTTCGGGCAGATCAATCAGGCTTTCCGAGAAAAGGTCGCGCAGGCTCTCGAGAGTGCCTTTATCTACGGGCACAAAATCGTCTTCGCGCACGCCGCTGAGAGCGCGGCGGTTAATTTCAGGATCATCGCCATGGGCGCGCCAGATAATATCTGGTTTAAGACCGATGAAGGTATAGCGGCCACGGATGGCTCCCCCTTCAACGGATTCGAGCAGGCTTGAATAATTGTCGTTTTCTGCAAGCTTCAGATAGGCGCTGACGGATGTTTCGAGATCAGCGACCAGCGTCGTCCAAAGAACCTGTGCTTTCCCGTCATTATAGGTGCTGACAAAGTCATTTTTTTGCGGGAAAACTGCCATATCTACTGTGCTGGCGTTGCAATCGCGTTAAGTGTCGCTTGCACGTTGGCGTCGTTTACCACAACCGGTAACGCTTCATAAAGATGCGTGATATAAGCCCCCATCAGATCATTCTGATATGATCTCTGGATCTGGATTTTGGTATCATTGATAGCACTTTCTTCAACATCATCTGCAAATTCGCGGCCTTTGACGCGGATGAGCACATAACCATCACCGTTGGAGGCCGGGATCATTTCGATGCTGCCGATGTCCTGAGCAAAGATGCTGGTATGGATTTCCGCTGAAACGGCATTATCGTCGTTGGCGCGGCCAACGGTGACTTCATTGACAGTAAGTTGCGATAGAAGTCCTTGATAATCGGCAAGGGTCTTATCGGCACTCTCAACTTCAGCATATTCATCAGTGATACGCGTCGCAAGTTCAGAGGCCAGTGTTTCACGGCGGCTTTGGGCCCAATCTTCATTGACGGCTTCTCTCACATCTTCAAAGTCGCGAAGGGTGCTATCAATTATATTATCAACAGAAAGCATATAAAACTTGTTTGATATCCCTTCATAAAGTTCCAGTTCATCGCCGATATTGTTGCGAAAGCCATAATCAAGAAATTCAACGATCAGCGGAAGTTCTGTGGACGCAGTGCCGTCTGGGGTCATGCCTTCGATGCTGACATTTGAAACTGTCTTTAAGGGCGCGTCGATGGCGGTTGCTATAGTGTCAATCGGTGAGCCAGCCGCCAGCTCATCATCAATAACATTTCGAATATCAAAAAGTCCATCAATTGCCCGGTCCATTTTAAGATCGCTGATGACGGTCTCACGCACTGTTTCGAAGTCTTCAGAACTACCAGTTTCTATACTGGCGACCTTGAAGATATAAACGCCGAAACCAGTCTCGATCGGTGCAGTGTAACCGTCTAGAGCCGCTTGATAAAGCAGATTTGCGGCATCTTCTCCATAAGTGTCTGCAAACTCAGCTCTTGGCTGTGCGTCAAAGGTTGCGTCTTCCTCCGTATCGCCAGTACGGTCAACAATCACCTCAGCAAAACTTTTGCCACCTTCAAGATCAGCATAGGCTGCGTCAGCGGTTTCCTGATCATCAAATAGCATTTGCACGAAGCCGCGTTCTTCTTCCTTGGTAAATTCGCTGATACGGCTTTCATACGAAGCAAGAGCTTCCTCCTCAGAAACCTCAATGGTCGCCGCAATCGCCGCGGCGGAGATTTCAAAATAGCTGATATCACGATATTCAGGTGCCATATAATTGGCCGGATTTTCATCATAATAAGTTTTTAGAAGCTCATCATTAACTTCGCCAATGCCAGTCATAACGCTGGCGGGGATAGCAAGAATTTCGAATGTTCTTTTTTCGGATGCGTATTTGCTCAACGTTGAAGCGGTTATATCCGGGGCAATGATGTTGGCTAATAGCCCTTCGATCAATTTGGCGCGGGCCATTTCTTCGCGCAGAAGAGCTTCAAAATCTTTGGTTGAGTATCCTTGTGAACGTGTGAACTGATCAAAATAGCTGCGGTTAAATTCACCTGTTTC
>CAXBLS010000091.1:0-14025 GCA_963976585.1 uncultured Kordiimonadaceae bacterium | reverse complement strand
ATGGCAACTACTATATGGTTGGAGACTCTGACTGTAAACTATTTAGAGAAAGCACTCCCACTTCAATATTATGCTTTAAATCGGAAAATTCTCCGACGGGTGTGAGACGGGCACTGACAAACCAGGAAGTTTATGAAGTAAATCAAAGGTTGGCACAGGAGGCAGAGTATTACAGACAAAATAATGCTGCGTTAAAGCAGTCGGTTCAGAATCAAACAAATCAGTATATTCAGAACGTTAGGCCAAATCTGCCAAACAGTGGCACAATCAACACTCAAAACAATAGTTACTCCGCTCCGAGCACGAATTCTCAGGCAGGCGGAACGCCAGTATACACGGCAGGTGAGTGTAAAGGTACTGTAGCGAATAATCGTTGCATAGGAATAATAATTCCAAACCCAGGTTATCAAAAAAGATGCTACGGTCCAATTATTAACGGTGAGTGTAAAGGGCCTTATTACTAAAATCCCTATATAATGATGGTAACATCGCAACACCGCAACAACTCATATATATCAATGAATCTGAGTTAATAAAGGTGCAACAAAGTGATAAAATGTTGCACCTTGCATTTCGCCGAAAGCTTTATACTAGGTGGCTTGTTGCGATGTTGCAGATTAACTAGACCTAAGGCAGATATCTTTTAAACGTATCAGTAAACTGCTGCAATTCGTAACCTCGTTGTGTGGTGGTACCGTTGTGACGCAAAGAGATTGGTCGAATACCAAATTTCTTAAGTTTAACTGCTAAACCATTCTGAGTTAATGACCTCCCATTTCTTATTTCACACCAAGGTTTATCTTTTTGGCCTACGAGCGCTGTCACAATATCGATTGAATGAATTTTTGCACTATTATTTGCAACAAATATGTCATGTATATCTGACAGCAATAACGTTGACTCATCTGGTTCAGAATGAGACGTATTTAGTAATTTATAAGCTTCCTCACATTCATTATACCACTTGTCACTGACAAGTTTTGCCAAGGTAAAAAGTGGCAACCAGTTGTCAATGGCTCGATCATTACCAAGATCAGGTGGTATTATAAGATTATTGATTATCGCACTAGTGTTATCCTCGCTCCACTTTAATAGTTGGCGCCTTTCAATGTGCGCACCAAATATTAAGTCTTGTGTAAGTCTCTCAACTGTTTCCTGAACAGTTTTTCTTCTGAGTGGGATAATAACACTTCGATCCATTATCGTTGTTTGCAGATCACCAATACATGCCAGAGCCATAGGTGACCAGGTGCTAAATCGGCGCGGCACAAATAAAGTTCCTTCACAGCGCAAAACATAGGCTCTTGATCTTGCGTGACCACTATTAATAATACCTGTTAGTCCATTATCGCCCCCTGCCACAAAAGTATCGGCTTCATCAATTATTAAGGTGGGTTGGCAAAGTTCAATCACTCTGTAAATGGATGCTTGTGACATATTTGATGTCATCAATGGTTTTGCGACAAAGCCCTCTATTAAGTCGAGCACAGTAGATTTGCCACATCGCTTTTCAGGGCTTGAAATAAGTAGCCTTGGAAAAATACGAAAGTTATTAATATTAAATGTAGCAAGGCACCACAAAGTAATGGCAGTTGAAGCTCCATCTGGTAAAATAGCATGCTCTTCAATAAAGTCTTTAATGTTGTCTAGCAGTTTTTCGATATTGATTGTGCCTTGTGCTGGCTTCAAGTCTTCAACAAGACTTTCTGTTTGTTTATCTGTCATGATAAATCCTTCATTTTGAAAAAAGACATGACAAGTAAGCAATATTGAGGTAAATTCTAGGAGTTGAATTATAGAATAGGCCTGCGCAACTACTTACTTGTGTGGGTCTTTTTTATGTTTTGGTGGTTGTGGGACGTATACTGAATAATGGACAGTCCACGGAGGTGCATTGCTCGACCTGAGAGCGCCATGTTCCATCCTGGTAGGGGTCATAGATGCATCTTGCGCACATTGCGTTTACTTTACCCCTAAAACCGGGCTTGCTGACCAATTTATCAATAAGTTTTTGTTGGTAGTCATCTTCGTCGGAAGTATTTTTGGAATTACACATCAGATGTTGAACTCCGTAAATTATCGATTACGTAGTTGTCGAGATCTTCCTGTCTGTATCGGACAGCCTTGCCTAATTTTACGAAGGGAAGGTGGTTGCCCTCAAGGCGCCACCTTTGTAGGGTTTTGACGGAAATGTTTCCGAGATATTCTGAAGTTTGATCTTCATTAAATAGTATACTCATTATTAAATCCTTTCTAGTTGAATGAGTGCGTGAAAGGATTAGTACAGTGTAAAAGGCATGAAGATCCAAGGTGACCAAATCTGCATTCTGAAGGTTTTGTTTACTTGGGTAGATACTTTTCTAAAGACTGACAAAAAGTACTAGTAGTGGTTTCCGAACAATCTACTATATCGTTAATATTGAGATTTCCGTTTTTCCATATGTCTATGCATTCAATATCATAATGAGGGTTACCAACTAATCTATCTATAAGAATTGCTACTTTTGAAAAAGGTGTATGAATTCTGGTCCCCTCTTGCCCGGGCTTGTTACGTTTAACATGTTTTTGCGCGGTAAGTCCCTGGTACATTTTGTACAATTCTATCGTAATAATTTCCCTTCTTTTATGACTTTTAGGGATTGAAGTTGGTTTATTTTGACCGAGCCATGATAAAAGAGTTATCCGGTTCTTGGCATTCGAGAGCTGCACGTTTTTCAATTTTAAATCTTCGGAAACCGTTCCGATGTTGTTTAACGATTTATAGTCATTCGACATTATTTCTGAAAAAGGGGCATCTTTATAACTTATGGAGTATGGATCAAGTAGTAGGCCGTCAGCCTGATCTATTAGTTTTAGCGCTTTCTCTAATTTCTTGTATGCTTCTTTGCCAATACGATCGGGACGTTTTCTGTATTCTTCAGCACATTTCATTAAAATGTCGTTTAGGTGGCAGACAACATCAACTGTGTGTTTTTTGTCTAAGTTCCATGTCTTAAGTGTATAGTTGGTTAGTTCGAATATTGCTTTTGGTTCAAATAATGTCGTTTCTGGTATCATGTGTTTTTTATCCTTACAACATTATCAGATGAAGGTTGTTCCATAAGGGCTTGTAGCCGATTGCCTACGGCATCGTTTGCTTCTTTAAGGGGGTTATCGGCAAGATGAGCGTATCGTTCTGTGGTCGTCGTCTGAGTGTGGCCCAGCAACTTGCCTATCATTGGTAGGGACATACCACCACCCACGGCAATACTAGCGAAACTATGACGAAGATCGTGAAGGCGAACATCTCGAAGCCCAAGACTTAGCTGAATTTGCTGTTTAGCAGCGAATTGCATAACAAGGGGTAATGTTGGTTGTTTTTTATGCTTTTCGTTATAATTTTTTATATAATCCGCGATCGTGGGTTCACGTTTCCAAAGTTCTAGAGTTGCTTTGTCACGAATACGACACCAGGGTTTGCGGATGTTGACCAAATGGGCTCCCGGGATTGAACCGCAAATAACGAAGGCGTTTCCTTTTTGTCTTGGTAAGTGGGCGAGTACTTCTTTGGCCGGGGCATTCAGATATATGGGCTTTGCTCCCGTTTTAGAATCGGATAATGAAATAACACCAAGATCAAAATTAATTTGATCCCATTTCAACGTTAGTATTTCATTACGTCGTGCTCCGGTAAAAATAAGTAGTTTAATGGCTGCTAGAGGATAAGGGTTAGAGCCTTCGCGGCGTTCAACTTTGCGTTCTTTATATTTACCAACCTGTTTAACAGGATTAGTTGTTCGCCAACCCCATTTAATGGCAAGATTAAAAGCCGTTGAGAGCATAGCTAAACATCGATTGGCAGCGCCTTCACCACCTTTGACGGGAGAACCAACGGTTTTGCCTTCTGGCAAATTACGCGCTGTTTTGCCAGCTTTTACCGCACGCTTAAAAGTATCTATGTCGGACAATGTAATATCTTCAACAATTTTTTTACCAAGGTATGATATGATTATCGATATTCATTTGATCAACATTAATTGATGATTGTTTTTTATGCTCTTTGGCATACTCATCTATAAAGCGATTGCAAAGATCTTTGATAGTTGGTCGGTCCTTTAAATTATCTCGGTTTTGGGCAGGGTCTTGGTTATCAGCAATTTGGCCTAATAAAATTTTCGCTTTGGTCCGAGCTTTGTCAGGTGTCCAAGGTTCACCATGCTTGCCAATAGTTAACCAACGCTGAGTGCCTTTAATTCGTTTTTTAAGGATGTAAACAATAGCCTTCACCTGACAGCGCACTCCGAAGCCTGCTAGTTCTGTATCCCAGACGATGTCGCCTGATTTTAAATTCTTGATAGTTTGGTTCGTGATTTTTAATTTTCTGGATGCCATGACTTTGCCTTTAAGTGGTAGCTAAAGTAATAATAGCTACAATATAGCAACCATATTGATAAGATTCAATAGGTGATCATGAGAAATATATAAAACTAAATGGCATAAAATAACAATTAATACGTAATGTTCAGCAAGAATAAGGAATTAGACCTCTACACTGGCAGTGTAGAGGTCAGCGGTTCGAGCCCGCTTAGCTCCACCAAATTCCTTAAAGACCCGGCCTTTTATGGCCGGGTCTTTTTGTTTGGACGGACATGTAATTGAGCGGTTTTAAATAGTAGATGATTGATCGATAAATCCACTGTTGAAGAACATTAATATTTATGTTTACCTGAGACCAACTTTTATGAGCAGCAAGGTGCCCGCGTCGATGACGGTGATGACATGACAGACAATATTGAAATTCGTGAAAGCGAGCCAAGAGACGTACCCCTGATCAAAGCGCTTTATCCGATGGCATTTCCGGATGAGGATTTGCTGCCCCTTGTGAAGGAACTTCTGGAAGGCTCTTCGACTGTTCATTCGCTTGTCGCGATAGTTGAGGGGGGGCTTGTAGGGCATATTATCTTTACTGTGTGCGAAGTCGCCGGAAAAGTCGATAAAGTCGCACTCCTGGGCCCACTCGCTGTTGCCCCTGCTCACCAAAGACAAGGTATTGGCAGTGTAATGGTCAAAGCGGGTTTGACGCTGATGGAAAATGCCGGAGTTAACCACGTCTTTGTTCTGGGTGATCCTGCCTATTATGGGCGCTTTGGCTTCGAGCCAGATGACGGCGTCATGCCACCATATCAATTACCTGATGAGTGGCGTGGTGCATGGCAATCGCTCAGTTTGAACCAAAACAAGACCTCTCTTCTAGGAAAACTAGTTGTTACGAAGCCATGGCGTCAAAAAACGCTTTGGGTATCTTGACGCGGTTTCTTGCCAGTTGCGAAGAGGGCTTTTAGTTGATATCCGATGAGGAGATTCCAGTTTTCTGGCGAAGAAAACTTTGCCACCTCTCTCTTAAATATCAGTACCGCCAACAGTAATGCCATCGAGCCGAAGTGTTGGCTGCCCAACCCCGACAGGGACAGACTGTCCGGCTTTTCCGCATATGCCGACGCCGTTATCCAATGTCATGTCATTGCCGATGGCACTAATTCTTTTTAGCGCGTCCGGACCGTTGCCGATCAGGGTTGCGCCTTTCACCGGTTCTGCGATTTTACCATTTTTAACCCGGTAAGCTTCTGTGCAACTGAAAACAAATTTACCGTTGGTTATATCCACTTGGCCGCCGCCGAAATTAACGGCATAAAGACCGTCTTTTACACCGGAAAGAATTTCTTCCGGGCTCTGATCGCCACTGAGCATATAGGTGTTGGTCATGCGCGGCATCGGTTGGTGCGCATAGCTTTGCCGTCTGCCATTTCCGGTTGAGGCCGTACCCATGAGACGGGCGTTCATCCGGTCCTGCATATATCCAACCAATATGCCGTCTTCGATCAATGTTGTGCAATTGGTTGAGGTTCCTTCATCGTCAATTGTAAGCGAACCACGCCTGTTTTCCAGGGTTCCATCATCAACAACGTTGACACCTTTTGCGGCGATGCGCTCGCCCATCAAGCCAGCGAAAGCCGAAGTTCCTTTGCGGTTAAAGTCACCTTCAAGCCCGTGACCAATGGCTTCATGAAGGAGGACGCCTGGCCAACCCGGGCCGAGCACAACGTCCATTTCACCTGCTGGCGCAGGGACGCTATCAAGATTTACAATCGCCTGTCGGATGGCATTGTCGGTTTGGCTTTTCCAATTATCAGTGCCCAACAACTGATTGTAGCTATAACGCCCGCCCGATCCTTCGTAACCACTTTCCATGCGGTCACCATGCTTTGCTACGACACTGACATTGAGGCGAACAAGTGGGCGGATATCACGGACGCGGTGACCACCGGGACGGATAATTTCAACGATCTGCCATTCGCCTGAAATGGAGCAACTGACCTGACATATTTTAGGGTCCTTGGCCCGGGCGTATTCATCTATTTCCTCAAGAATGCGGATCTTTTCCTTAAAGTCCACACCACCAAGCGGATTGGTATCGCTATAGAGTTTCTTGTTGGTTCGTTGCGGTGGAATTGCTAGGGTCGCTCCGCTACCTGATTTTATCGACTTTACTGTTTCTGCAGCACGTTTGAGAGCGTCTTCGCTCAGTTCCGAAGAATGGGCAAAGCCCGTCACTTCACCAAGAATGCTTCTTAGGCCAAAGCCTTTTGAAGTGTCATAAGCCGCATTCTTCAGACGTCCATCATCAAAAGAAAATGTCTCGGATTGCGCATATTGCAAATAGAGCTCTCCATCATCCATTCCGTGCAGCGCTTCATCAACGCATCGTTGAGTGCGTAGGGAAGACAGGCCAGAATCATTATCAGAATCGTCAAAAAAATACGTATTATGGGAAGAATCAATAGTCATAGGGAAAAACAAACTTTTCAATCATGAGGGTAAAACAAAGCCTGATTAGTATTATCGATTTGCCTTTGAAATTGCAAGCACAAGCAAATGCCTCTATTTTTTGAACTAATTCCCGTTTTGCTTCCCGACGATATGTGAGGTAAGAAATTGATCTATGTCAAAACGCATAAAAATGTGAATTTTATGAAATGTTTCCTTGAGCTAGGTCATTTTTCTGGTATAAGATTTTCCGAAGGTCGTTTTATGCGGAGGAGGGGATCATCTTTAGCGTTTTGAAGATATCGGTTTCTCTACATTTACGTCTACTTGCAAGTCCATATCCGTATTTTAAGGGGTAAAGAGGAACATGTTGTTGAGAAAAACATATTTGACATTTGCTACATTGATAGCAACTTTTATCGGCGCCGTCGGTGCTTCTGCTCAAGTAATTGAAGATGGTATCCATAGTGCCAAACCAGGTCAGCTTGGTTTTATGGAGCCTGCGTCGCCTATCATGGAAGATCTTATAGCGTTTCATGATTTATTGATGATAATTATTACCGTTATCACCATATTTGTGACAGTCGTACTGGGGTACATCTTTGTACGGTTTAACGCAAAGGCGAACCCTGTTGCGTCAAAAACCACCCATAACACCTTGCTTGAAATCGTCTGGACAACTGTTCCTGTGCTGATTTTGGTCGTGATCGCGGTGCCATCATTCAGACTCCTTTACGCAGCGGATGTCATCCCGGAAGCGGATGTGACCGTAAAAGCGATCGGTAACCAATGGTACTGGTCTTATGAATATCCTGATCACGAAGAAATCACGTTTGACGCCATCATGCTGGAAGATGCTGAAGCAATAGCCGCCGGTCATCCAAGACTTCTTGGTACTGACGAGCGTGTTGTTGTTCCGGTAAATAAAATTATCCGTGTTCAAGTAACATCAAACGACGTAATTCATGCATGGACAATTCCCGCTTTTGGCTCGAAGATTGATGCAGTACCAGGCAAACTCAACGAGACCTGGTTTAAAGCAACCAAAGAAGGCCTTTACTACGGACAATGTTCAGAACTATGTGGTATCCGTCACGGATTTATGCCGATCATGGTTGAGGTTGTTTCTGAAGCTGAGTATGAAGCTTGGCTTGAAGAAGCAAAAGTGAAATACGCATCTAACGATGCTCCGCGTCTGCGCCAGTATGCGACAGCGCAAAGCATAACAGAATAATTGGAGAGTACTACAATGAGTTACGATTCACATGCCGATAGCCACGACGATCACCATACTCCTACGGGATGGCGTCGTTGGTTGCTATCAACAAACCATAAAGATATCGGAACACTTTATCTGATCTTTGCGATTGTTTCTGGTGTTGTCGGAGGTGCTTTCTCTGGATTAATGCGCTGGGAACTTATGGAACCAGGAATGCAAATTCTACCGATGCTTAAGGGCGGCGACATTGATGCAGCATATCATTTCTTTAATGTTTTGATCACGGCCCATGGACTTATCATGGTGTTCTTTATGGTTATGCCGGCACTCATTGGCGGCTTTGGTAACTGGTTTGTTCCGATTATGATCGGCGCGCCGGACATGGCATTTCCGCGTATGAATAACATTTCATTTTGGTTGCTACCGGTGGCCCTTACTCTGCTTGTACTTTCTACTATGTTTGAAGGTCCTCCGGGTCAACTTGGTGTTGGGGGCGGCTGGACCGTTTATGCACCTCTTTCTACATCTGGACAGCCTGGTCCTGCAATGGATCTGGCAATCTTCTCACTCCATGTGGCGGGTGCGTCATCAATCCTCGGTGCCATTAACTTTATCTGTACGATCTTCAATATGCGTGCTCCGGGCATGACACTTCATAAGATGCCACTATTTGTGTGGTCCGTTCTTGTAACCGTGTTTCTTCTTCTTCTTTCTCTTCCTGTTCTTGCTGGTGCGATCACCATGCTGCTAACAGACAGAAACTTCGGCACTGCATTCTTTGATGCATCTGGCGGCGGCGATCCGGTTCTTTATCAACATCTATTCTGGTTCTTTGGTCATCCTGAAGTGTATATTCTTATCCTTCCTGGTTTTGGTCTTGTTAGCCACGTTGTCTCCACATTCTCCAATAAGCCGATCTTTGGTTATCTTGGTATGGCTTATGCCATGGTGGCAATTGGTGTTGTTGGATTTATCGTGTGGGCTCACCATATGTTTACTGTTGGTATGGACGTTGATACCAAAGCATACTTTACAGCGGCAACCATGGTTATTGCGGTACCAACAGGGATTAAGATTTTCTCGTGGCTCGGTACCATGTGGGGCGGATCGATCCGTTTTGAAACGCCGATGCTGTTTGCAATTGGCATGATCTTTCTGTTCACCATTGGTGGTGTGACCGGTGTGGTTCTTGCAAACGCATCAGTGGATACTGCTATGCATGATACATATTATGTTGTAGCGCATTTCCATTACACAATGTCAATGGGGGCTCTTTTCTCAATCTATGCCGGTTGGTACTATTGGATTGGTAAAATGAGCGGCAAACCTTATCCGCAGCTTATTTCCAAAATCCACTTTTGGCTTACATTCATTGGTGTGAACCTGATCTTCTTCCCACAGCATTTCCTCGGACTTGCTGGAATGCCTCGCCGTATTCCTGACTATCCGGATGCCTATGCGCTATGGAATTTCTGGTCGACTATGGGGTATGCCGTAACGGGTGTTGGTCTGATTTTCTTCTTCATCGGTCTTGTTATGACACTACGTTCAAAAGAACGTGTTGGTGACAACCAGTGGGGCGAAGCAGCGACAACACTTGAGTGGACGCTATCATCACCACCACCATTCCATCAGTTCAATGAACTGCCGAGAATTAAGTAAAGAATTGGCCGCCGGGTCCCATTAAAGACCCGGCCGCTTTTAAAGTTTAAGTGTGAAGAAAAAGTAACATGGATATTACATCGGCTAATCAGGATATCGCTGACTATCATCTGCCCAGTGCAGGCGATTATTTTAGCCTGCTTAAGCCGCGGGTGATGTCGCTTGTTATTTTTACCGCTTTTATTGGTCTTCTTGTTGCACCGGGGGAAATTCATCCTGTGATAGGTTTTACTGCAATTCTTTGTATCGCCGTCGCTGCTGGTGCTTCCGGATGTCTGAATATGTGGTATGAGGCCGATATTGATGCGAAAATGAAACGTACTGCCGAACGTCCTATTCCATCTGGCCGCATTGATGCACAGTCGGCACTTCATTTTGGTGTTGCTCTTTCTATAGGCTCAGTGCTTGTTATGGGCCTAATGGTCAATGTGATGGCAGCGGTACTTCTGACGGTTACGATCCTTTTCTATGTGGTTGTCTATACAATGTGGCTTAAGCGCCGCACCGCGCAGAATATTGTCATTGGCGGTGCCGCGGGCGCATTTCCACCTATGGTGGCTTGGGCCGCTGTTACTGGTGATGTCAGTCTGGAAAGCGCAGTTCTTTTTGCCATTATCTTTATGTGGACCCCACCGCATTTCTGGGCTTTATCACTATTTGCCTGTAAAGATTATGAAAATGCGGGTATTCCTATGCTTCCGGTGGTTCGTGGCGAAGCGCATACCAAAAAGCAAATTATGTTATATACCGCACTGATGGTTCCTGTGACGATCCTGCCGTGGTATTTGGGATTTGCCGGAATCTTTTATGGTGCCACTGCGGCGCTTCTTGGTGGGATGTTTATCTGGCTTTCATTCTCGCTTCTCACCGATAAGATGTCTGTTGACGAAAACAGTGCCAGTGCCAAGAAAGTCTTTTTCTTCTCGGTGTTTTATTTGTTTGCACTATTTGCCGTGCTTGGCATTGAGAATTTAATCGGGAGGGTTATTTGATGCCACTTCATGACGAACATAAAAAACGCGCTGGGCGCAATTATGTGCTCGCTGCTATACTTGGCGGTTTGGTGTTTTTATTCTTTTGCATTACGCTCGCAAAGCTCGGAGTGATATAAACAATGACCGCGCACACTCAGAAAAATAACGTGCATACAAAAACGCTTCTGCTCTCGCTTGGGATTGTTTTTGCAATGGCGATTTTGACAGCGGCTGCTGTGCCACTTTATCAAATGTTTTGTGCGGCAACCGGAATCGGTGGAACCACAAATACGGCTGAATATGCCCCTGATGAGAATATGATTTTAGACCGTGAGGTCACCGTGCTGTTTAACGCGGATATCAATGGAAATCTTCCGTGGTATTTTAAGCCAGCTCAGCGCCGTGTGAAGGTAAGAGTTGGCGAAGAAGCCCTTATTTTTTACAAGGCGGTTAATAACAGCGACAAGCCGATAACGGGCGTCGCAACCTTTAACGTAACCCCCTTCAAGACGGCGTACTATTTTAACAAGGTCGAATGTTTCTGTTTTACTGAACAGACGCTTCAGCCGGGTGAAGAAGTTGATATGGCAGTGAGTTTCTATATTGATCCAGAATTTGTCGAAGACGAAGACGTGGATGAAATTAAGGAAATGACCCTGTCCTATACCTTCTTTCCCTCAGATGATTACAATAAACAATTTGAATAGATATATAATATAAGGAATAATTTATGTCAGATTCACATGCACCTAACCATAATTACCACCTGGTAGACCCCAGCGTCTGGCCAATATTTTGCGCATTTTCCGCATTTATATTGTTCTTCGGTGGTGTCCTTTATATGCATTTTGATAATGTGTGGGTTGTCAGTGTTGGCGGGCTTCTAACCATATTTGGCGCTTATAGCTGGTGGGGAGACGTCATCAGAGAAGGCGAACATCAAGGCCATCATAGCGCGATTGTTCAACTTGGCCTGCGCTACGGCATGTTCCTGTTTATCATCTCCGAAGTTATGTTCTTCGTTGCTTGGTTTTGGGCGTTCTTTAACGCCAGTATCTTCCCGACGGAAGCAATAAATTTTGTCTGGCCTCCAGAAGGTATTGAAACCCTTGATCCATGGCATCTTCCACTTGTGAACACATTGGTGCTTCTGCTTTCAGGATGTACTGTAACATGGGCGCATCATTCACTTGTTGAAGGTGACCGCGCTATGTTCAAGCAAATGCTTCTTTATACAATCCTGCTCGGCGCATTTTTCACATGTATTCAGGTTTATGAATATAGCCACGCTACATTCGGTTTTGCCGATGGCATTTATGCCTCAACTTTTTACATGGCAACAGGTTTCCATGGGTTCCACGTTCTTATTGGAACCATATTCCTTCTTGTGAACTTGTTCCGCGCTATGGCTGGCCACTTTAAACCTGATCACCACTTTGGCTTCGAAGCCGCCGCATGGTATTGGCATTTCGTTGACGTTGTTTGGCTTGTTCTTTTCTTCTGCATTTATGTAGGGATTACAGGTTAAGTAATTTGCCAGAATTTGAAAATTCAGACACCCCAGTCTCGCCAGTTAAAGCGGGGCTGGGGTGTCGTTGTCCTAGATGCGGAAAAGGTAAGCTTTATAAAGGTTTTCTTGATTTCGCTGATCGATGTAGTATATGCGATCTTGATTATGCCGATTTTGAAAAAGGTGATGGACCGGCCGTGTTTATAATACTTATTATGGGCTTTATCGTTGTTGGCTTTGCTCTCGTGGTTGAGGTAAACTATCAACCGCCCTTATGGCTGCACGCAATGCTATGGGGGCCAATGATTGTCGGTGGTTCTATTGCAATGCTGCGGCCAATGAAAGGACTGATGATTGCCATGCAATATATTTACAAGGCCAAAGAGGGCAGGTTGGACGATTAGAAATGTTTCCCTATAGCTTTAGACCCCGGCTGTGGCCGACCGTGATGACTTTACCGATCCTGGTCTTTCTGCTTTTTTTGGGAAATTGGCAGATGGAGCGGCTCGAGTGGAAACTTGGGCTTATTGACCAGATCGAAACTCGCGTGTTTATGGACCCTATAGCGCTGCCTTTTAATACAAGTAACCCTGATAATATGGAGTATCTTTCTGTTGAGGTGACCGGACGCTTTGTTAACGATCAGGAAATGACCCTTTATAGTGTGGGGCCAAACGGTGAGGCCGGATATGATCTTTATGCGCCATTTAAGACCAATGACGAGAAACTGATTATCATCAATCGTGGCTGGGTACCAGAACGTATGAAGGATCAGGCCAGCAGGCCGGAGACGCTAAAGCACGGTGAACTTTCTGTCACGGGACTTCTTAGAAAACCATCAGAAAAACTGTGGTATGGCCCTGAGAACGAACCACAGAATAATAACTGGTTCTACGGTGATCTTGACGCGATGGCACGAGCACATAATTTAAACGGTGTTTATCCGATGTATTTATATGCCGCAGTGACTGACAATGATCCAATGTTCCCCGTTGCGGGACGCACAGAATTTAACATCGTCAATAATCATCTGGACTATGCGATGACTTGGTACGGACTGGCGATCGTGCTGGTTGGTATTTATATTATTGCTTGCACAACGCGCAAAGAGCACTAATCACTTGCAAGTGATGAACATATCGCTAATGTGACTTGCGAAAACAATACCTGAAGGACAAAAAAAGTGAGATACATAAGTACGCGCGGTGAAGCGCCAGACTTAAATTTCGAAGACGTACTTTTAACCGGACTTGCCCGCGATGGCGGCCTATATCTGCCGCAGAGCTGGCCGAAAATTTCGTTCGATCAGATCGAAGCGATGCGAGGGCAGAGCTATCAGGAAATAGCGTTTACAGTGATGTCTCCTTATGTCTGTCCGGAAATTCCTGAAGATGATTTTAAAGGTCTGATCGAAAAAGCCTATGCCAGTTTTCGTCATGATGCCATTGTCCCATTATCTCAACTTGATAGCAACGAATGGATACTAGAGCTTTTCCACGGCCCGACGCTAGCCTTTAAAGATGTGGCCTTGCAACTGCTTGGTCATTTGTTTGATTATGTGCTGACCAAGCGCGGCGAAAAAGTTACCATCGTCGGTGCCACATCCGGTGATACCGGTTCAGCGGCCATCGATTGCGTAAAAGGTCGTGATTGCGCCGATATATTCATGCTCCATCCAAAGGGGCGGGTGTCGGACGTTCAGCGAAAACAGATGACAACCGTTATTGAAGGTAATGTTCATAATATTGCCATCGAAGGTGATTTTGATAATTGCCAAGCACTTGTCAAGGCGCTGTTTAATGATCATGAATTTCGTGACCAGATAAACCTATCAGCCGTAAATAGCATTAACTGGG
>CAXBLS010000090.1:0-14038 GCA_963976585.1 uncultured Kordiimonadaceae bacterium | reverse complement strand
CAGGATGTTGAAGAAATAAATATGGGTGATGGTAATGATATCGTCGATATGACCTCATCAACATACACCTATGATCAGGGTATTGCCGTAAATGGTGGTGACGGTAATGATACCATATGGACATCAACAGGCGATGACCAAATAAACGGTGGCGCTGGTAATGATAGCATGTATGGCGGTGATGGTCATGACACACTTACATTCCTGGCTCATCAGGGTAGTGATGTTGTTGACGGTGGTGAGGGTGGCTCTTGGACAGATACTCTGGAACTTGGCGGTTTTGACGGTCAGGGAAGTGAAGACGGTTGGACGCTTAGCCTTAATGACGGAAGTACAGTTACATCGACCGATGAATTAAACGGTGAAATGTTGCTCTCCGGCGATGCTGGCGGTACCATTTCGTTTGATGACGGCGGATCGATAGACTTTGAAAATATTGAAAAAATAGTCTGGTAAATTAAAGGCGCCTCTATCAGGCGCCTTTTTTATTTCAATGTGAATACCTGAGTTGGGCTTAAGAACCACGGCGGCACGATCGCGGGGATATTTGATAGCGGAAGAATTTCATCCGGCAGTTCAAAGCCGAGCACATCAATCATAAAATCACGGCGTTTTTGGCAGCGGTCATAGCATTCTGGATGCTTGCTTTTTAGCGCAGACCTTAATTCTTTATCAGCAATAACAATACCGTCTTCCATACGGGTTGAGCCATAAACCGCACTTGACGGGATAACGTCAACCTGAAACATCATGCCCGAGCGGATCGGAAGGCTTGAGCCTTCATAGATCGGTGAGCTGACCCACTCATCAAGATGAATAAGATGTCCGGCGTTGAGAAATATGCCAAACTGGTGAAAAGGAAGGACATCATAGATGGCTTTATGCAGGCTATCGCCTGTCGCACCGATCCTCATTTTGCTGAACCAATCGGCCATTGCTTCAAAATATGGACCTGCGAAGGCATCGATATAATCCTGTGCTTCTGGTGGCAGGTCGGTTTCATTCTTTGCGACCCAACCGGCCCGGCAGATATTGCTACCCCAATAACAGACATTAAAAGAAAAGACGTCGCCTTTGGTGAGTGTCCGTCCCTGGGGACCACACAGTCCTGGTAGCTCGCCACTGGCAAATGTTGGATGGCATCCGAGCGGTTCACCGTCCCATTCAACAAATTTCGCTATTTCATGGTCGGTCATGCCGTCGCGCATGCCAAACAATATCCGCTTTACCGCTTCCGATGTTTTGATGTTGGAATGCTCAAATATGGCTATCTCATCAACTGATACAACACTTCTGAATCCATGCCCCGGATGCATAAACATATCAGTGGCATTTGTGACTTGTGAATAGCCGCATATATTTCTCGCAGCATCGGCGATAAAACTTGGAATATCAAGGGCGTGACTGGCGGATAGATCTTCCTGTTCGGTGAAGTATTTCCAACCAACGGCACCAACATTTGAATTTTTGTCCATGCCTTCATCTGCAAAAATTGTGGCTAAAGTCCTGCTATTGTCGCGCCCCTGATCGAGTAAGGAAAAAGGTTGATAAAGCTCAGCGCGCATATCACCGTTTTGATATAGCGGGCTATGGGGTAAGTAACCTTCGCACTCGTTACCGACTAAGATCAGTGGTTTTTCATCCAGCCTTACAATCAACATCGCTTCTTCGAAACGCGGATCGATATTACAAGCCCATGCGACATTTGCGAAATGTTCGCGGTCACCAAATATCAGTAGATGACTATAGTCCCGTTTCGCCATTTCACTACGTATGGCGTCAAGGCGGCCCTGAAATTCCATAAGTGAAATGTTGGCCGGTCTTTCACCAATGCCAAAGTCCGGCCATTCAATATCACTTAAGGTTGCCTTTTTCATCTAGCCGCTTATTTCCTTAACGGCGCGGTGAGCCTGCTTGATGGCTGCTTTTGTCGTGGCGGAAGCGGCCGAGTCTGAATTGGCGATGTGGATATTGCCAAAAGGTTGGCGTCCAATGACCCATGGCTTTTGTTCCTCAGCAAAATTCTCACCCCAAGTAAGGCCGTTGCTATAGGAATAACCGTGCGGCCAGCGGTTTACTGTAATGGCTTCGATATCGCGGTCCGCATCAAATCCCGCGCTACCGAGGGCTTGTGTCAGTTGATCTCTGACGTGACCTTCAAATTCTTCGAACGTGGTCGTGAGAATTTGTGTACGTCCTGCCCGCCATTGATCGGCTCCGGTGATGTCTGTAAATAGTGGCACATGACACATATGAACGACCATTGGCTCGTCCGGTGTTTGGGACCGCTTATAATCACCGAGTGAAACGGGATAAGCAAGCTCAGCCTGTTTATAAAAACCACCGGTGAAATAAACAAAGCTGGTTTTTAGATCGTCGAACGCCTTCCAGTTATTGATCAGGACTTTGGTATAGACCAAAGGAATCTTCACATTAAAGGCGAGGCCTTCTTTTTGGTGTTCCGGCATTTCAGGGCAGATATAGGGAATGGCACTATTGTAGCAGGCCATAATGCATTTTTTGCCGCGCACTTTATGGGTTTTACCGTCTCTGACATAAGTGACATCAGCATTGGTGCCGTCATCAGTGTTGCCAACGTGAACCACTGTGCTGTTAAGGCGGATATTTACATTCTGGCCCGCTTGGTCAATTTTTGAATAATCTGCTTTCGCGGTTACCACGTCTTCCATGGTGGTTCCAGGCATAGCTTCAGGGATTAATTTGCGAACGAGCAGGCGTGCGATCGATGCGTTGCCATCTGGGAAATGGAAAATATACGGGTCGACACCACGGCCAGTTTTTATGGGTAGTGTTTGATCAACGCCCGGGATGCCGCCGTCGTAATACTGTACGGAAGTTGTTGGCACTTCTTCCATGTCAACACACCAGAAGCTCATGCCCCAGTGTTGGTACATGTCAATGACCTGTTCGTCGACTTTGACATAATCACGCAGGAAACTTGAGTATCCCGTTTTACTGAGGGTTTCAAATTTTTCTTCAACCGGTGTGCCTTCCATATAATCGACTTCTGCAGTTTGAACTCTTATGAAATCAGCACGGGCCTGATCGGTGAAGGGGGCTTCAGCGGCGAAATCTTCCCATGATTTTTCGCCGTATCCGGTTACATGCTTTGTTTCACCAAAATTTTCTTCATCAAAGACGATGGAAAAACCCATGCCGCGCTTTGAATATAAATCCTGCTCAAAAGCATCATAAAATTTATTGAGATCAATACCAATATCCTTAAGAAGATCAAGAGCTTCCTGAGAATAGGAGGACGGAGTATCAATAGCTTCTGTGCCGCCGTATCCGATGCGGATGTCGTCACCATGTTTAAACTCATTTCGTTTGGCGTGACCGCCAAAGTCATCATGGTTATCAAGGACGAGTATTTTGGCGTCGGGGTTTTTCTGGCGGTAGAAATAAGCGGATGAAAGCCCGCTGATGCCACCACCAACAATCACCAGATCATATTCATCATCAATGGTTTCTGTTGCCCACTCATCACCCATCACGCGTGCATGCATGGTTTCCCACGAACCATCATGGCTTCCGCGAAGCCCGTTTTTGGCCGGTGGATAATAACCTTTACCCAGTGAAAACTGTGATGTTTCCACAACAGGTTCTGCAACGCCACATGACGTGATCCAGGGGGTCAATAATGTTGCGCCGATAGCAACCTGTGTACCGTTTAGAAAATCGCGTCGGGTGATGTCTTTTTTCATGTTATTTCCTCCGTATTTTTATAAGGCATACGGTAAATGCTACGGATGCAAAACACAAGCGGCTTTTAGGTGGGAACTGAACCAAGTTGCTGAATAGTTTTTGCGGCGATCCTGGCACCATTCTGGAGGGCGTTTTTAAGGTTCTTATCATGGATCAGACTGGATAGAAAACCAGCTGCGAAGGCATCCCCTGCACCGGTGGTATCAACGACATTGCTTACTGGGACGGCATTTTCTGTAAAAACCATCGTCTCCGCAATTACCATGCTGCCATTTTCGCCGAATGTTATAACGCAAAGGATGCCTTTATCTGCTGCGACCTCCTTTATTTTTTCAACCAAGTCCGTTTGATCAGCAGAAAGGCCGAAAAAGGCTATATCTATCCCGTCCGCATAACGATCAAGTAGATCAAAATCCGGCTCTGTGGAAAAGTCTGAAAAATCAACTGCCTTAATTGCATTGGTTTGAATACTAAATACAGCGTCGAAGACGTTATGGATTTGCCAATAAACAGGGGTCATGATCAGATCAGCCTGCGCCATGATAGCGGCTTGGTGGGTATTTATTTTAAAGCGCTCAAGAACGCCCGGATCATATTTGGTGAAGTTTTTTTCCCCGTCTTCGTTCACTTCAATATATTGAACAGGGGTGTTGCCTTCGATAAAAGTAATATGGCATTCGATACCAGGTAAACTCACGGCAGACAGCGCGGTCGCGGCTTCATCTTCATCGGTGCCAATAGCTGAAATAATTTGTATTTCATCGCTGTCCTTAAAACAACGCCGCGCCTGCCTCGTAAAATTTCCCGTTATGCCGCCGGGAAGCAGTTTATTTTCAGGCATATATCGGTCAACACCGAGATCGCCCACACAAACTAATTTCATTAAATTCTCCCGAGTGCCGACATGAGCGCTCTTGTATTTTCAGTATTTACAATCTTGTCTTTCATTAATGCGGTACCAACGATGGCACCATCGCAGTGGGAAAGCAAATCAATCGCATTGCTGGCGTCAGTTCCGCTACCGATGATAACCGGTATATTACATCCAAACCTAGCGGCGTCCAAATCATCGGTCACTGGCGCATCTCCTGTTTCACGACCGCTGACAATGACTACGTCTGCCAAATTCTCTTCCGCCAGTGAAGCTGACTGATCCATTGTACGCTCTCGCAGCATTTTTGCGTATTTTACCTGAATATCAGCCATGACGAGGATATGATCTGCGCCAATGTTTTGGCGGTGGTTGATAATCCCCACGGGATCAATGTCAAATTCGCCGTATTCTGGCCGCGACATGGGATCAACGAAATAATCGGTTCGAATGAACTGCGCACCAGCCGCTTTGGCAACATCAAGCGACGCTTTTGGATCATTTAGAAGTATCTCGACGCCAATAGCGCAATTTCTGCTTGCTTCAACCACTGCTTTTGTCACGTCCGTCATGGCGGATATGGTTTCGGATGTGGCCTTAACGCGGTGTGGTTGGTCATATTCATTTTCGATAAGTGCGCCGTCAACGCCGTTTTCTTCCAGAATTTTTAAATCGTTAAGTGCGCTGCGGATAATGGCATCCATCCCGGGGGAGCCATCATAATCTGGCAGCGGGGGCAGGTGGATCATGCCTATAATAGGCTTTTCTGAATTAAAAAGATTGTAAAATCGGCTCATAATTTTTGCTTCGCCCGCTTGAGGATCAGGTATACTGGGATGGACGTCAGCGACAGCGCAATCCCGTAAATGCTTTGTTCCGGTTTATAGATCAGCGCAGTGATGATCAGAATTGACATAGTCAAAATAAAAATACACGGAACCAGTGGATAAAGTGGTGTTTTAAAGTCCCCCACTTTACTGAGGCGTGGCCGCAAAATAAAGATGCTTGAAACAATCAGAATGTTTATAAACTGAAGCGGCACCATCAGGAAGGTGACAATATCAGCGAATGTGCCAAAAAACAGCAGAAAGAATATTGCCATGGCCGCTGAATAGATAATTGCGCCGGATGGGACCGATGTTTTTGGTGAAATGTAGGAAAGGGCATTAAAAAACGGTCTCATGAATGTTTTTTCGGCGGCCTCCTGAAAATCGGAAACGGTGGCGTAATAAAGTCTTGGGATCGACATCACCAGTCCGCCGACGGCACCAAAAATGGATATCCAGATAAGTACTTGAATTATCATCGCTCCTGAAGGACCAAACGCGGCTTCGGCCACCGTTGTGGCAACGATGGTCGGGTTTTCACGCATGAATTCAAGCGGTACCACGCTTAGGAAAGCATAGTTGATCAAGAGATAAATCAAAATAACCACGCCGACGCCGACGCCAATGCCAAGCGGCAAATTCTTTTTCGGGTTTTTTACTTCACCAGCAAGATGCGACGCATCGGCCCAGCCATCGTAGGTGAAGAGCACGATGCCAACACCCAGACCAACAAATTGCAGAGTGCTCCAGAGATTAATTTCTTTAGGTGCTACTTCACTTGTGGCGCTCCACTCAATGGGGCTAGCAAGGAATATGGCGCCAAAAATAAGCGCGAGAATACCTGTCAATTTGGCGGCGGTGATGATGACCTGTGTTTTCCCGCCTTGTGATATGCCGCGTAAATTAATGACCGCGAAAAATGCTATCGCCAGCGCCCCCCATGTGAGTCGCAGTGCGCTATTTTCAATGCCGAGCATCTGGTTTGCCAATTCGCCAAAAAAGATCGCGGCACCGGCTATTGAGCCGGGACCGCTAATGAGTATTTGCACCCAGCCTTGAAAAAAGCCCGCGAACGGACCGTACGCTTCGTTTAAGGAATGATACATAACGCCTGGGCGAGGCAATAAAATAGAAAGCTCTGCGAACGTGAGAGCACCACACAGAACGATGAAGCCACAAAGGGCCCAGAAAAAATAAACCTGCCACTCAGCTTCTGCGACGGCGGCAAGTTCACCGGGCGTAAAGAAAAGACCCGAGCCAATGATGTTGCCAGTAACAATGGAAAAAATTGTTGCAAATCCAAGTTTTCGTTTTAGGCTCATAGAGGTTCCTTAAATTACGTGCATTGGCATCGTCATACAGTGGGCGCCGCCATTCCCTTTAAAAAGTGTATCAGAGGGAAAGGTGGAAACGTCCCATCCCAGACGTGCCATTGCAGCGGATAATCGGGTAGCACTTTCAAAGCCGATGGCTTTTTGGTTTTGGTGGGTAACCACGAGATTTAAATGACCGCCGCGCATTTCCTTCTCATCTATTTCGATGACATTAATACCGCGCAAGGCAAGAAATTCATTAAACATTATATGACTGGGTTCTGATTTTCCTGCTTCGTATATACGACACGGTAATATATTGAGCTCTGGACTGTGACAAATGGCAAGGTTTTCAGCGAGGGTCATATAAAGCCCGTCGATATGGATATGTCCTGGCGGCAATGGCACTTCAAGAAAATATTTTGCATTTTCGCCGAGTACCATATTTCGTAAATCACGGGTGCCAGATTGATTGGCGCGGTCGCAAATGCTCGCGACCACGGTATCGTCACCGATCATGGTTACGCCGCCGCCTTCAAGAAAAGAAGGGCAGTCAATAGAACCAAGGATAGGAATGCCCAACCGCTTCAACGCTCGTCCAACGATATCCTGATCACCCCAACGCCCAAGCAAATGCGGTCCCATTAGCACAGCACCGGTTTTAAAAACCGCCGCTAGATCGCGGGTATAGGTCATATTGGGGCGGTGTTTGATGAAGTTTAAACTGTCTTCGTCGTCTTTTAGCACGTCGGTCAGAAACACCAGCTCAACCCCATGATCATTAAAGGCTGACGTCATGACGTCATATTCCGCTTGAAAGGTTTTCCGGTCAACTGGCTCATCGAAGTTAAAAATGGCTTTGTTTTCGTGTGTGACCAAATCGATCTCATCGCCCGGGCGGTGCATCAATACGGATTTTAGAGTTCCATGAGCACTTTTTACACCCCAGGACAAATTCCCCATTCCACTCTCCTTTTTTTTATTTATGAGGGTAGGCGGATTGAATGGCTCCTGTCAATAAATTGCTTGCGGGTTTGGCACTGCTAAATATATTTCTTTAGGGATATAGGTGATGCCTTTGAGGCGAAGAAGGTCTGGTGTTTGGCCGGGAAGCTCTGATGTCGCAGAGGAGACGGCATTGAATATCTTTTCTTGATCCGCGCCATTCGCGGATATATAAGGCAGCCCCGGTGTTGGGTCGGTCCAGTTAAGAATTTGTAACTCATTATAAAAATTGTCAAATTCTTCCATATAGCTTAATGATACCGGGTCGATGCAGGCAATATCGGCATTTCCGCTAGCAACCATTCTAGCTGAGTTTAAGTGACTTCCGGAGCAGACGGTATTTTCGAAGAAGAAATCATCTTTTTGGCAGTCAAAAAACGCAGCGGCGTATCCTGATTGGGAGTTTTTCCCATTAAATGCAAAGAGAGAATTTTTAAACTCCGACTTTACCCGTCGCGGATCGTTATGTCTGATTACAACCGCGCTTCGGTAGTAGCCGGGCGGGCACCCTTTGATACCATAGTCAGGCGTGCCAATTAATGTCACTTTATCATGGAGGTCAAGTCGGTAAGGCATGCCGCATGTTTGGCTGAGAAGAAGTTCCGGATTTAGCCAGAGGTCTGTTTCATGACCTTCTTTTGATAATGGGAAATCAAAACCAAGTTTGCTGGCGATCAATTGCCAAAAATCATCATGAGCCTGATCAAGCTCTGGCCGTTGATACATGGGCAGGCTGGCGATCATGAGGAATAGATCACCGGAAATAAATCTTCGCGAAGGCGTTCACCGTCACTCATTCCGTGACCTGGAAAGGGCGGTGAGCAGGGGCCAGGCCGGGAAATATACCTCGCGTCATCGCCCATCAGGCGCAGTGAAAAGGCGCGGCGCCTTTGGTTTGTGCTATTGCCCCTTGAACCATGAAGCGTTTTGTAATTGAAGGCAACCACGTCCCCCGGTTCCATTTCCCATTCGCAGACTTTATATTTATCAAGATCACTATCCGGATCCGGAACGGGCATATATTCGTCGGTCGCGGGGAAAAAACCGTCGCCCGATGACCATCTTTCGGGAAGAACAGCTTTTTCCCATTTATGAGATCCAGCAATGCAGCGAAGGGCGGCTTCTTTAACGGGATCAAGCGGACACCAGAAACTGACCGTCTGATCACCTTCAACAAAATAATAGGGGCTATCCTGATGCCACGGTGTTGCCATCGCTGTTCCTGGCTCCTTGACCAGAACATGTTCATGAAAAACCTGTACCTGTTTTGATTTTATCAGCTGGGCGGCAACCATCGCTGCGTCCGAGTTGTTAACTGCGTCGACAAACTCGGGAATGCGCTGCCAGTTGCAGTAATCACCAAAGAAACCCCCATCTTCTCCATCAGGAATATACTCGTGATGATCTGGACCGGGGTTGGCCATATTACGCTCAATACCGGCTCGAAGGACCTCAACCCAATCTTTGAAAAGTCCTTTGATCAATACGACACCATTGCGTTCAAAGTCATTGATTGTTGTTTGTGATAATTTCAATTGTTTTAAAGCCTTTTTTACTGCTAATGTCTCATTCAATAAAATCACTATAAATGAAGAGGATGAAATGAGCAAAGTTATTGATGTTCATACACACATGTATACGGCTGGTTGGCTAGATCTTTTAAAGCGAAAAGGTGGGCCGGATCTCACGGTGGAGGCGGGGCTCGATAGTCCCGAAACGGTTTGTTATAAGGGTGCGAGCTTTTGTGTGCTGGAACCGCCACATTTCGATTTTGAACTTCGCGTGAAAAATATGGAAAATGCTGGCGTTGATATGGCCGTTGTCTCTATGCCACCTCCCGGTGTGATTTGGGGCAAAGGTGAGGTCTGCCTTGAAGCAGCACAGATGACCAACAATGAATTTGCCCAGGCACAAAAAGACCATCCGAAACATATCCGCTGGATGGCGGTGCTGCCGTGGGAAACGCCGGAGTTTGCTGTTGAAGAAATCAAGCGTGCGTGCGATCTAGGTGCCGTGGCGGCGATTGTCCATGGTAGTATAAATGGGCGTCACCTTACCGATCCAGAATTCGCTCCCATCTGGCAGGAACTTGATGACCGGGCATTGCCGGTGCTAGTGCATCCTACATATCCAATAGGCACCGAACTTATGGAGCTGGATAGATATGCGCTGATCGCATCGACCGGATTTATGATTGATACGACGCTTGCTATTTCCAAGATGATTTTTGATGGTTTCTTTGAGCGTTATCCGAACCTTAAAATTATCGCCTCCCACGCCGGGGCGACACTGCCGTATCTTGCCGGGCGTTTTGACCGAGTGTTCGATACCACCGAACGAGCTAAGGTAAAAATCAGCAAACGTCCAAGCGAATATCTTAAGCATATCTATTATGATAGTGTGACTTATGCGCAACAGGCGCTTGAACTCTGTGTTAATGTTGCAACAGCTGAGCATGTTTTATACGGTTCTGACTACCCATTTAATCTTGGGGACATGGAAGGCTGTCTGGCTCGGGTCAATAACTTGCCCGAGGATGTAAAACATAAAGTACGCGGCGATAACGCCGAACGTATATTTAATTTATAACAATAAGAAAGAAAACCAATGACTGTGATTGATGTCCATACCCATGCCTATACCCGCGAATGGTATGAAATTATGCGCACCCATGGTGGCGATTATAATATTCAAATGCGTCCCGATGGTAAGGAAGAAATATTTAAAAAAGACACGCCGGTGGCGTTTCCACAGCCAGGTCATTTTGATTATGATCTTCGCATCAAGCAAATGGACGCCACGGGCATTGATATTTCCATCGTTTCGCTGACCTGCCCGAATGTCTATTGGGGCGGTGAAGAGATTAGTTGCAAGGCTGCAGTAGCCTCGAACGACAGCATGATCGAAGCACAAAATAAATATCCGGACCGTATCCGCTGGTATACATCACTTCCATGGGAATATCCTGAAAAAGCGGTTCAGGAACTTGAACGCACAGTCGCGCTTGGCGCCTGTGGTGTGATGGTGCTGGCCAATATTGCCGGCCGTAGCCTCACCGATCCATTCTTTGCTCCGATCTGGCAGGCGATTGATGATAAGGCGCTTCCCGTTCTTGTCCATCCAACTGATCCACCGGGGGCGCTTGATATGGATATGGGAAGCTACGATCTTAGTTGGTCTGTGGGCTTTATGTTCGATACGACGCTTGCCTTCACACGGATGATATTTGATGGTTTTTTTGATAAATACCCCAATATGAAGCTGATCGCATCACATGGTGGCGGGGCGTTGCCGTATCTTGTCGGGCGTTTTGAAAAAGGTGATGAAGTTGAGCTTGCGGAACGTCGCGTAATGAAGAAGTCGCCAACAGAATACTTGCAGCACATTTATTATGACTGCATCAATTATGATGCAAGAGCCATGCAATATCTGATGTCCATCGTCGGACCGGAGCGCGTCATGTTCGGTACAGACTGGCCGCATCAGGTATTTGACACAAAGGGCGCGATGGAGCACACTGCCGACTTGCCAGATGATCAGTGCAAGGCTATTCGATCAGCAACAGCAATGAAGGTTTTTAATATCTAGAGTAATTTTTGGGGGTAGATGATGGTTGCACATATTGGTACGGTTGCTTTTATTGGTATTGAAGCACGACTTGTGGATGTTCAGGTTCATGTGGCATCGGGTCTTCCAAGTTTTACTATTGTTGGACTTCCGGATAAGGCGGTGGCGGAAAGTCGTGAACGGGTGCGTGCTGCCCTTGGTGCTATCGGCCTGTCGCTTCCTCCCAAACGTATTACAGTTAACCTCGCGCCAGCGGATTTGCCGAAAGAGGGAAGCCATTTTGATCTTCCCATCGCCCTTGGTATTCTTGTCGCGATGGAGGCGCTGCCGAGTGACGCGCTTGAAGGATATCTGGTGCTTGGGGAACTGGGGCTTGATGGTCGTATTCAGGCGGTGCCCGGTGTGCTTCCCGCCGCGCTTGCAGCCAGCGGTGAGGAACTTGGCCTTATTTGTCCCGCCGCGACCGGCGGTGAGGCGGCATGGGCACAGAATATTGATATTGTGGCCCCAGAAAACCTGCTGTCACTGATTACTCATCTCAAAGGACAACAGCAACTCAGTCCGCCTGAACCAACCATGGATGCGCCGGAAGAATTTCACCTTGACCTTAAAGACATCAAAGGACAGGAAAGCGCCAAACGCGCCCTTGAGGTGGCAGCGGCAGGGGGGCATAATTTATGTATGGTCGGCCCCCCGGGATCCGGCAAATCAATGCTGGCAGCAAGGCTTCCGGGGATTATACCGCCTATGAGCCCGGCGGAATTGCTGGAAAGCAGTATGATTGACAGTATTGCCGGGAACCTTACTGAACATAATATTTCACGCACACGGCCGTATCGAAACCCGCATCATTCTGCGTCGATGGCGGCGCTGACGGGTGGAGGAATGAAGGCGAGGCCAGGGGAGGTTTCGCTTGCTCACCACGGGGTTTTATTTCTGGATGAGCTTCCAGAATTTAACCGCGCAGCGTTGGATAGCCTTCGTCAACCTTTGGAGACCGGTGAAGTCGTTGTCGCCCGCGCCAATAAGCATGTGACATATCCGGCAAGATTTCAACTGATTGCAGCAATGAACCCGTGTCGCTGCGGCTATCTTGATGATCCGGCCTTGGCTTGCAGTCGGGTGCCGAAATGCGCCATCGATTATCAGTCAAAAGTATCCGGCCCTCTCATGGACCGGATCGATATTCATATTGAGGTGCCAGCGGTGGCAGCTGCCGATTTGGCACTCCCACCCGCCAGTGAGGGAAGCGCGGAAGTGGCCGCGCGTGTCGCGGCAGCAAGACGAGTGCAGCAAGTGCGCTACAAAGATCTTGTCAGAGTGTCTTGTAATGCTGAAGTAGACGGTGAAGCGCTAGAGGCGGTCTGCGCCCTCGACGACGAAAGCCGCGATATACTAATGCGGGCGGTTGAAATGATGAAACTGACTGCCCGCGGTTATCACCGCGTCCTGCGCGTCGCCCGCACCATCGCTGATCTCGACGGTACAGAAAACATAAATAAAGTTCATATTTCAGAAGCGGTTAGCTTTAGGAAAAAAAGGCAAATGCGGTGAATGTACCGGGGTAATTTAATGTGATGCATGTAGGCCGCGTTGGGACGGCATCTCTTGGTAAGACTAAGGAAAAGAGAATAAAGTCGGTACGTACTTAAATGGGGAATTCTTTATTTGAGAACTAAGCTTTAGTCACGAGGCCGCTCGTTACCAGTGGTAAATAGAATGTTTGAAATGAAACAAATTTACTTGTTATTAATTGGAAACTAGCTGCGAAATCCGTTCTTGCCTCTTCGCAGAATTTTCAATTTCATCTTGCTTTATACCTGCAATCAATACTTCTAATTCATCGATTTCCAGCCTCGCATGATCATTGGCTCTCTTTAGCTCAGTTGAATAATTATCTCTTATCTCCTTAGCAATCTTTTTTTGTGCTTCATCTGAATCTAAACTCTGGTCGACATCTGAAGTGTCGCGCATAAATTTCGTAGATGTCCCCTGCTCAAACCCTGCCCCGCGCGCGCGCGCGTCATTTCTGTCTAGCGATTCCAAACGCTTGGCCTGCTGCCTTGAGCGAGACCGATTATAAGAAGAATTTGATATTTTTTCTAACGCGATTTCCATGGCGGCATCTTGACTTTCTTGAGCCATTTTGGCGGCCAATCTTCGTTGATCATTAATCGCCGCCAAGCGTTCTTTGTGCAAGTCGTCCAGATAAGCAAGACGGTTTTCTTGGTACACCTGGTCAGCATTCTGCCCATCGATATTAACGGCCACTGGGTCAATTCCAGCATTAATTAGGCGAGAGAATAACGCAAGATGTTGTTCCGTTACCGACTGAGTACCATCAGGATAAGCATGAAAAAGTAATGATTGTCTTTTACTGTCGGTTGACGAAATTAGGGGGGCCGTTAACCCTGCCTTTTCAGCCGCAGCTATTATTTCCCAGTAATTCGCCTCTTCCATTTTATGCGCTGTCGAACTGGATGATTGCGAAGTCTCTTCTATTGCGAAAGTTTTAATGCCTTTGATCGACGCTATAACGATATTGTCGCCGTTCACTCCTCGCGCGGAAATAGAAACACCCTTTGCTAGCAGTTCTTCTACTTTATCCTTTTGCCCAAAGTAAGCGGCCTGTATCAGTAAATTTTTTGCTTCGTTAGAATTGGGATCTATGCTTTCACTTGGCCACAACAGCTCAGAATGTTTATATTTTGCAACCCACATAGCCGTTG
>CAXBLS010000089.1:0-14361 GCA_963976585.1 uncultured Kordiimonadaceae bacterium | reverse complement strand
TTAAGGATAAATACGATTTTATCGGAGATGTGCGCGGAAAAGGTTTACTGACCGCATTTGAGCTGGTCGTTGACAGAGAAACCATGGAACCGCTGCCCACTTCACTCAATGCTTACCACGAACTTGTAGAAGTAGCCTATTCTAAGGGACTGATTATTTACTCGCGCCGCACCCGAAACGGCACCAGTGGCGATCATTTCCTTGTCTGCCCGCCGATGATCACCAGCGCAGATCAAATTGGCGACATTCTTAAACTGCTTGATCAAAGCCTTGAAGAATTTGCGGAGAAAATACTATGAAATGCGTCGTTGCTGAAGAACAAAAAGAGCACTACCCGACAAGCTTTCTGGTAAACGGTATCCCGCAACCCAATCCGGAAATGCCGGAACGCATTGACGTCTTAAAGCGCGCTGCAATGGATGTCGGTCTTGAGGTCATCGCCCCCACAGAGTATGACATGACGGCCATCGAAAGCATTCATGATGCCCGGTATCTCAAATTTCTTAAAAATGCCTACACCCGCTGGGCCCATATCCCCGGTGCCGCAGCGCAAGTCACGCCAAACATTCATCCAACCAGCCGCAATGACGGCTATCCTGCATCTGTGGTCGCACAGGCCGGCTTTCATATGACCGACGCCTCCGCCCCTATATCTGGGGACACATGGCAAAGCGCCCTTTGGAGCGCCTGGTGCGCCCAACATGCTAGCGAACTGATCTTGGGCGGTGATGATATGGCCTACGCCCTGTGCCGCCCGCCCGGACACCACGCCAGCGCCGACATGGCCGGTGGGTTTTGCTACCTAAACAACACCGCCATCGCCACCCAGAATATGCTGGAACGTTATAAAACCGCAGCAATCCTCGACGTTGATCTTCATCACGGCAACGGCACCCAATCGATCTTTTATGATCGCAATGATGTCATCACCGCATCAATTCACGCGGACCCGAACCGCTTTTACCCATTTTTCTGGGGATATGAGAACGAAACTGGCGAAGGCGCAGGCGAAGGCTATAACCTCAACTACCCACTGCCGCGCGGTTCAGGCGATGATTTATTTATTGAAAAACTGGACTTGGCGCTTGAGCGTATAGACGACTTCAACCCCGGTGTTCTCGTCATCGCCCTCGGCCTCGACGCCTTCGAAGGTGACCCCTTCGCTGGTCTTGCCATCACCACGAAAGGCTATGAACTCATTGCCCGCAAAATCAAACAATCAACCACCCGCCCCATCCTCATGGTCCAAGAAGGCGGCTATCTATGCGACGAACTTGGTGAAAACCTTGCAAGCTTTCTAAAGGGTATTCAGGGTTAGCATTTAACCGCCAAGTTCGCCAGTATAGAAAAAAAGGCACCTGCACGTTTGATATCGTGGGTGCCGACCATTGTGTAACCGATCATTTTTCGCTCCCACTTTAGTATCTATAGATGATCATCATGTGGATAATGATAAACGGCCAGTTTATTGCCATCAGGATCGCGAAAATAACCGATATAATAGTCGCCGCTACGAAGCCCCGGTGCGCCTTCGCAGGTTGCGCCGGCTTTTATGGCATAATCATAAATTTTATGGACCACGTCATTATTTTCCACCGGAAAGGCAATCATTGAACCGTTGCCAATGGTTGCCTCATTGCCGTCAAACGGAATACAGATCGAAAAGGATGGATGACCGGCACTATCATTCCACAGGATAAATTTTTCATATTCCATCTTGCGTGTAGCGCCCATGGCGCCTAGAACCGCATCATAAAATTCTGCGGCCCGGGCCATGTCCCTGACGCCAACCATGGTATAGCCGATCATCATGATCGCAGCTTACCCGAGGTTATGGAAAATCGAAAACTTGTTACCGTCCGGATCGCGGAAATAGGCCATATAGTATTGATCACCGCGTGGTCCTGGCTCACCCTCACAGCTGCCACCGTTATCCTGAGCAGCTTGATACATATCATGGACCTGTTCTTTGGTATCTGCACCAAATGCGATCATGCTGCCGTTTCCGACAGTGGCTTCATTGCCATCATGAGGAAGGCATACGGCAAAAAACGGCTTATCCTGATCTGTTGCCCACATAATTGATGTATCGCGTTCCATGGCTCTATGTGCACCGACAACCCCGAGGACTTTGTCGAAAAACTCTGCTGATCTATGAATATCTTTTGAGCCTACCATTGCGTAACTGATCATATTCTTTTTCTCCTGAATATTTTGTTTTATTGTTGTTAGTCTTTTTTATAAGGATTGTCGCCCTTGCGTAACATGATCCGGATTGGAATACCGGGCATATCGAAATCCCACCTTAACTCATTTAGCAGATATCTGGTATAACTATCTGCAACATCTGACGGCCTATTTGTAAAAATAGCGAATGTCGGCGGTCTGGTTTTTACCTGCGTCATATAGCGCATTTTTGTCCGTCTGCCCTTAACCGATGGTGCCGGATGATATTGAAGCGTCTGCGCCAACCATTTATTGAGCTTTGCGGTGCTTATGCGGCGGTTCCAAAGCTTGTAGGTCTCAAATATCTGAGGCATCAATTTATCAATTCCACGACCGGTAAGCGCCGAAACAGGAACAATGGGGATGCCTTTAATTTGCGGCAGACTATGCTCTAACTTATGGGCGATATCCTTCATCACTTCCTGGCGGTTTTCAAGAAGGTCATATTTATTAAGCCCGATAACAAGCGCACGTCCTTCCTGAACGATCAGACTGGCAATGGATAAATCCTGCTTTTCGAAAGGTTGCGTTGCATCAATCAGCAGCACCACCACTTCGGCAAAGTTGAGCGCACGAATGGTATCGGCCACAGATAACTTTTCAAGCTTTTGTTGCACTTTTGATTTTCTGCGCATACCCGCCGTATCAAAAATACGAAGCTCACGACCTTCATAAGTATAATTGACGCCGACACTGTCGCGGGTAAGACCTGCCTCGGGTCCGGTGAGCATTCGTTCTTCACCCAGCAGTTTATTAATCAGGGTCGATTTACCAACATTGGGACGACCAACAATGGCCATCTGCATCGGTAGACCGTCATCCTGCTCACTGAGAAGTTCGTCCTCCTCAGTAACTTCGCCTTGGATAATCACAGATTTAATCGTGACTTCTTCTTGTGGCTTCGCCAATGGGTCCATACCCAGCCCACGCAATGTTTCCTCAAACGCGTCGCTTAGATCGGCAAGCCCCTCGCCGTGTTCTGCCGAAAATGGAACAGGATCACCAAGACCAAGTGTATAGGATTCATAGGCACCGGCCGTGCCTGCTTTTCCCTCGGATTTATTAGCAACCAAAATGGTTGGTTTTTTACCGCGGCGCAAAATATCGGCAAAATACTTATCAAGCGGCGTTACTCCGGCGCGAGCATCAATCATGAAAAGCGAGAAATCAGCTTCTTCGATTGCCATTTCCGTTTGTTGGCGCATGCGTGCGGACAGACTTTCGTCTTTTCCTTCTTCAAGGCCAGCCGTATCAATGATCCGAAATTTATACTCACCGAGCGACGCCATGGCATCACGGCGATCACGCGTAACCCCCGGTGTATCATCAACAAGCGCAAGACGCTTGCCGACCAGTCGGTTGAACAGCGTCGATTTACCCACATTGGGCCTGCCAATAATTGCTACGGTGAAAGTCATTTTAATTCAATTCATACTGATGGTGACATTGCCTAACGCAGGGCAACGATTTCACCATCTTTAACTAAGAAGTAGAGCGTACCATTTGAGATAATAGGTCCCATGGTACTGTCATCTGGAAGGTCCATACCGCCTGTAACCTCCCCGGTATAAGGAGAAAGCGTTATTGCATAACCGTGTGATGATGTAACAATGACCCGGTCACTGGCGACGACAGGACCATGCCACTGGACAGGTTGTTTACGAATTTCCGGATCGGAAAAACGCTCAAGCTGTGTAATCCAGACGATACGTCCTTCCCGCCTTGTCATACAGATCACCTCAGATTCCGTGGTTACAACATAAATAAACTCTCCTGCCACCCACGGCATATCCGAAGATCCGATATTTTGTTCCCAAAGACGAATGCCGCTGCGAAGATTTACGGCAACCATCCGACCGCTATGACTGATCAAATAGACGTTGCCGTCATAGACAACCGGGTGACCGTCAATATCACGAAGCGACGCCATTGCCGTTAGACGGCCTTGACGGTTCAGAGTGTCGGTCCAAAGAACACGACCATTTTCAACACGCATAGCATAAACTTCGCCGGATGAATAAGATACAACAATTGTATTTCCGATCACGGCGGGGCTTGCATTACCAGCAAGTCCAGCGGTTTCGGCGATACCAACCTCATCCCAAATGATCTCACCGTCTTCGGCATTGAGTGCGAAGACGTGGTTATCATGAGTGATTCCAAATACCCGTCCATCTGCATAGGTCGGAGCACCTCTCATAGGAACACCGATATCCTCGATCCATATTTCACTACCATCGGTAAGATTGAGCGCACCAAAATGACCATATCCTGTGACAAAATACAGGGCATTATCACCAACAGTTACGCCGCCGCCGTAACCGAGCATCTCGGTCTCACCTTCCATCTTAAGCTGCTCATCCCAGATTTTCCGACCTGTATCTGCATCAATTGCAGATATACGTGAGCTTGCATCGATTGCGTATAGCACGCCATCTTTAACCACTGGTTCTGAGACCATAACCTTACGTCCGCCAGATCCCTCTCCGATGTCGCGGCGCCAAATACGTTTCGGATTATCAGAAATTTGCAGGTGATGCAGGATATGCTGCATATTGCCACCCGGCTGGGCCCAGTTTTCATTAACATAGGGTTTAGGAAGGACAACAGTGGACCCACCGAGCTGCGGATCAACAACAAGTTGCTGTTCGAACGTCAGAACGGAAATCCTGTCGCCCTCAATGATATTTCGGTTGTTGGCACCACCACCACCACACGAGGATAATATGAGTGACAGCGCACCAACCAAAACAACGCTTTTAAGTGCGCTATATTTTTCAACCGACATAGTGACGATGGTTGTCATAAAAATTCCTACCGTTTATTTAATAACACTTAGATATTGTTCCGCGCGGTTCTTGATACCAGCGGGTGTTTCCACATCCCCGACAAGAGCCTCAAGCCGTGATATTGCCGCGTCCGTTTCACCGTTTTGCAGCTCAGATAGCGCAAGAAGTTCCGCGGCAATATGCTTAAACTTTGATGTACCATTCAATATCAGAGACAGGCGCGCTCGCACAGCATCACTGCTCGCAGTATCAATTTCCAAAATTGCTGCTTGGACGTTTGCCATATCTTTATAAATCGGATCCACAGTTGCAGTTTCGATGAACTGATCAAGGATTGCCACCGCACCAAGTTTGTTCTCGGCTGCGACCTCTAGTTCAGCTTTCTTGAAAGTGGCAATAATTTCATAGCCATCAACATCACTTGCAATCACGGATTCAAGCGCGGTACCGACTTCAGAACCGTTTAACTTGACCGCTTCTGAAAAAGCAGCTGCCTGTTCGTTATATTTGCTTTCGACGGAATATGTATAGAGCGACCTTCCTGCAACAATTATGACAATGCCAACGGCAATACCAATAATGAATTTACCGTATTTCTTCCAAAGATCGTTGATCTGTTTCTGGCGAAGATCTTCATCGACTTCGCGAATAAACGCATCTGACACCAGGGTCTCCTGTTCATTAGGTTACTCAATAATAAAATCTAGGCGACAAAATAGCCGACCTGACACACAAAGGCAATCAAGCATTACCTTTAAAACCAATTAATTTGGCCTAAATATGGCCTATTCCCACTCAATTGTTCCTGGCGGCTTTGAGGTGATGTCATAAACAACGCGGTTAACACCACGTACCTCGTTGATGATCCGTGTAGAAATATGACCTAAAAACTCATGGGAATATGGATAATAGTCTGCGGTCATCCCGTCCGTTGAGGTCACGGCGCGAAGTGCACAAACATATTCATAGGTCCTCGCATCGCCCATAACACCGACAGTTTTTACAGGCAGAAGCACTGCGAATGCCTGCCAGATTTCATTATAAAGACCAGCATTCTTAATCTCTTCAAGGTAAATAACGTCTGCTTTTCTTAGGATATCACATTTTTCCTTGTCAACAGCACCCGGCACCCGGATCGCAAGGCCCGGTCCAGGGAATGGGTGACGTTCAATAAATGCTTCCGGAATACCAAGCTCACGGCCAAGGGCACGGACTTCGTCTTTGAAAAGTTCCCGAAGTGGTTCAACCAGATCCATATGCATACGTTCCGGAAGGCCGCCTACATTATGATGGGATTTAATGGTGACACTTGGCCCACCTGTGAAAGACACACTTTCAATCACGTCCGGATATAGTGTTCCCTGCGCAAGGAAATCAGCACCGCCAATTTTTTTCGCTTCTGCTTCGAACACATCAATGAACAGACCACCGATGATTTTTCGTTTCTTTTCCGGATCATCCACACCCGCAAGTTTGCCAAGGAATAATTCTTCCGCGTCAACATGAACCAGATTGATATGATAATGTTCGCGAAATAAGTCGACAACCTGATCAGCTTCATTGGCGCGCATTAATCCGTGATCAACAAAAACGCATGTAAGCTGATCACCAATTGCTTCGTGCAATAGAACCGCAACCACCGAACTATCAACACCACCGGACAGCCCGCAAATCACTTTGCCGTCGCCGACCTGCTCGCGGATTTTGGCAATCTCTATTTCGCGAAACGATGCCATAGTCCAATCGCCAGAACAGCCGACAATATTTATCACGAAATTTGAAAGCAATTTTGCCCCGTCAAGTGTATGAACCACCTCCGGATGGAACTGTACGCCGTAAAATTTCTTTTCTTCATTGGCAATGGCTGCGTATGGAGCATTACCGCTGGTCGCGATCACATCAAAACCATCAGGTATAGCGTCTATTTTATCTCCGTGGCTCATCCAGACCTGATGTTTCGTACCAACGTCCCAAAACCCATCAAATAACGGGCTCTGCGCTTTAATATCGATAAATGCACGACCGAATTCGCGTTCATCAGATGTTTCAACCCGGCCACCCATTTGTTCACACATGGTTTGCTCACCGTAACAAATGCCTAGTACTGGCACACCTATGTTAAATACCGCTTCGGGTGCGCGTGGCGTATCTATGTCGTAAACTGAATTTGGACCGCCTGATAAAATGATCCCTTTCGGGTTAAAGTCCTCAAGTATTTCATCTGCTTTATTAAAGGGAACAATCTCTGAATATACGCCGCTTTCACGAACCCGCCGTGCGATAAGCTGGGTCACTTGCGAGCCAAAATCAATAATCAAAATACGGTCGGTCATAGTTTTAAATCATCTCTCTTAATTACTTTGGGTTTTTATATCTTGTTTCTCTAAAATTGCCACAAAAAAACCGTCTGTATCGCGGCTAAACGGACTTAGTTGTAAGGTACCGGCCAGCTTTTCAATACCGTTCTTTTTAATGGGCACTAAGGTGGCATCATCGTGCTCCGATAGGAAGTGTTCGATCTGGTCTTCATTTTCAGATTTTAAAATTGAGCAGGTCATATAAACGACGCGACCACCAGGTTTAACCGCATCCCACGCTTCCGCAAGAAGCTCTCTTTGAGTTTCTACATGGGCTTTTACGGTCTCAGTAGTGATCCGCCAGCGGCTTTCCGGATTCCGTCGCCAAGTTCCTGTTCCTGTACATGGCACATCAAGAATAACCCGATCCATGTTGCCTTCATACTCACTGAGCTTCTCGGCACGGTTTTTCTTTGTCAACACAAAGGACTGGAAAATATGATGTTTAGATCTTTTAGCACGAACTTTAAATTCTTTTAGGCGGCTTTCAGAAATATCAAAGGCGTAAATCTGTCCTTTATTTTTCATATATCCCGCAGCTGCCAAAGCCTTACCGCCAGCACCAGCGCAAAGATCCATAACTTGCTGACCTGGTTTAAGTTCCACATATTTCACGGCAAGTTGCGCCGCTTCATCCTGAATTTCCACAAGACCCTCGCGGTAAATTGGCCAGTCACGAACCTGCTGTTGTTCATGAAGAATAATAGCGCTGTTGGCATGGACACCGCGCTCATAACCAATTTCTTTTTCACTGAGAAACGCAAGAATTTTTTCTGTATTACGCGCGATCCGCAGCGTCAGCGGTGCCCGCTCATTGAGAGCAAGCATTTCCTGGGTAAATTTATCACCAAACCTGTCTTTTAAATCACCTTCAAGCCAGTTTGGATAGTTTAAACGGTGATGTTCAAGCTTTTCCGGCTCCACATTCTGAACAAACGATATCTCGTCGGCGGTAATCAGGTCCGGCGCATGCTTCTCACCGGTGAAATATACCTTTGGATCATCGTCCGTTAGTGCCAGTTGTGCCAGCACCATGCGACGCGCATCCCCGTCCGAGATTTCTGATAAATATCCCCAGCGACGAATAATATCATAAAGCAGATTTGTCACACGGCGTCGGTCTTTGGATCCTGCGTAACGACGGGCGCTAAAATATTTGCGCGTCAGCACATCCGCAGCTGGTCCTTTTTCTTTTAAGGAAATAGCGACCTGCGCCGTAAGGTCGATTACGGCTTCTATTCTTGCGGATGGTAACATCTGCGGCTCCTAATTTGACGGATAATTGGGTGATTCCCGAGTGATCGTCACATCATGTACGTGACTTTCACGAAGTCCAGCACCCGATATTTTTACAAATTCAGCATTGGCATGGAAATCTTTTATGGTCTCGCTGCCTGTATAACCCATGGCCGCTTTAAGTCCGCCAACAAGTTGGTGGATCATATTTGCAGTTGGTCCTTTGTAAGGTACCTGTCCTTCTATTCCTTCGGGAACAAGTTTAAGGCTGTCCGACACGTCTTCCTGGAAATAACGGTCCGCTGACCCTCGCGACATAGCACCAAGCGATCCCATACCTCGGTATGATTTATAAGAACGACCGTGATGCAGAAACACTTCACCGGGCGCGTCTTCTGTCCCGGCAAGCAGTGATCCGACCATAACAGCAGAGGCGCCGGCGGCTATCGCCTTGGCGATATCACCCGATGTTTTAAGACCGCCATCAGCGATAATGGTAACGCCTTCCCGATCGGCAACTTCAACCGCGTCCATTATCGCGGTCAGTTGCGGCACACCAACACCGGCTACAACTCGGGTCGTGCAAATTGATCCTGGCCCAATACCGACCTTCACCACATCTGCCCCCGCATCAATCAGCGCCTGGGTTCCAGAACCTGTGGCAACGTTACCGCCAGATAGCTGCACATGCGGATATCGTTTCTTTATTTTTGCGATTGTATCTAAAACGCCTCTTGAATGACCATGAGCAGTATCAACCACCAGGAAATCCACGCCTGCGTCAATGAGCGCTTCGGCGCGCTCGTAACCATCATCACCAACTGATGTTGCAGCACCTGTGCGCAGGCGGCCCTCGACATCCTTACAGGCATTAGGATTTAGCGTTGCCTTTTCAATATCTTTCACAGTGACAAGACCGATACATTTATAATCGTCATCAACAATGATGATTTTTTCAATACGGTTTTGGTGAAGTAGATGTTTTGCTTCTTCTGTGGTGACATTTGACTTTGCGGTCACTAGGCCTTCCGACGTCATAAGCTCTGACACTGGCTGCATCATATTGGTGGCAAAGCGGACGTCACGATTGGTCAGTATGCCCTCAAGCTTCCCGCTACCGCGTTCCACCACTGGAATGCCGGATATTTTGGCATTATTCATAATTTCGAAGGCTTCGTTGAGCGCTTGATCAGGATGGATCGTCAGTGGATCCACCACCATACCGCTCTCAAACTTTTTAACCCGGTGTACTTCGGTTGCCTGTTCCTGAATAGTCATGTTTTTATGAATAATACCAAGACCACCTGCCTGCGCCATGGCAATGGCCATGTTTGATTCCGTCACCGTATCCATAGCCGCCGATATCAGCGGAATATTGAGCATGATCGATTTGGTAAGTGCGGATTTAGATTGTACTTGGCGCGGGAGAATTTCAGAAGCTTGGGGGACAAGCAATACATCATCAAAAGTGAGAGCTTCGCGAATATTCATTTTATTTCCTATCCTACAAAGAAAAGTCAAATAACAAGATTCGCACCAAAGGTCAAAGATTAAAGATATTTATCTCAAAATTTACTCAGGGTTTATCATCTCGCGGTAACGGGCCGCCTGCTTTGGATCAATGGGCGCACCGATCCCCTCTTCATATATACGCACCAGCATTCTCAGCGCTGTATTATGGCCCGGAAGGCCCGGCTTCATGTCTTCTTCATAAGCAATATCGCTCCTGCTTTTAGCAGGACCTTCTAGATAAGCAGGATATTGGCTCGCACGTGGTCGCGCCGCTCTCTTGAACCAGTCAATGGCCCTATCATAATCCTCGCCCTCAAAGGCCGCCATACCCAGCTCAAACTGCGCATTCTGATTGCCTTGATCCGCCATACAATTTCTATAGGCATCTCGGTCCCCAGATAATGACCTACAATCCTGCTGCATGGTGCTGCAGGATGAGAGGAGCAGGAGTGTGAAAACAAATATTGTGACTTTTATTATTTTACTCAGCATTCACAATCTCCCAAACCCGTTTTGCAACACCTTCTATGGTTCCCGCGGCACTGACCACGGTGCAGCGCTGGGGGTTTTTAGTAGCAATATCAAGAAAACTTTTCTGAAGTTTTTTGTGAAAATCGCCTCCCATGCGTTCGTATCGGTCTTCTTTATCTGAATTTTCCTGCTCACGCGCAGTAGCACGGTCAAGCTCATTGCCATCAAGAATAATGGTGAGGTCGGGCCAAAAGTCTCCCGTAGCCGCACGGTGAAGATCAAGCAGTGTAGTCAAATCGACACCTTGACCGTATCCCTGATAGGCAAGAGTCGAGTCTGCATATCGATCAGAAATGACCCATTTTCCCGCGTCAAGCGCTGGCTTAACGGTTTTTTCCAGATGTTCCGCCCGTGCTGCATTATGAAGCAGTGCTTCGGTCATTGGGGCGAATTTATCGGTACTGCCCTTAACCAGAAGCGCGCGAATTTCTTCAGCGCCGGGGGATCCACCGGGCTCCCGGGTCAGCACAACGTCAATGCCAGTCTTGGATAATTTTTCGGCGAGTATTTTGACCTGGGTTGATTTCCCAACCCCCTCACCGCCTTCAAAGGTAATAAATTTACCTGCTTTAGTCACCCGCGGAGCCCATCAACATAAAGCTAAAGGCCGCCTTGATACGGCTCATACCGCCGAGCTCTCCGACGTCAGCACCAGCCACAAGCGGATATGATTTTGTTTCCATACCGTTTGCCGAAAGCTCAAGCGTGGCAATAGGCTGTCCTTTTTGTATGGGCGCTGCGATGGGGCCGTCATAGATAACTTTAGCCGTCATGTTACGCCTTGCCTGTTTGTTCATCGAAAGAGTGACATTTTCTTCGGAAACAAGAGGCACGGTCGCCTGCTCGCCAAGCCAAACGTCTGCGTTTTCAATGGTTTGACCCGCCTTAAGCATGTCATAAATGCCAAAATTTCTAAATCCGTAATTAAGAAGACGTTCACTTTCATTGATACGAGCATTATCGCTGGTCATGCCGTTTACCACAAGCACAAGGCGGCGATTATCCATAATCGCTGACGAGGCAAGTCCGTATCCACCGGCTTCGGTATGGCCAGTTTTAAGGCCATCTGAATGAACACGGTCGCGGTAAAGAAGCCTGTTTCTGTTTGGCTGATTTACACCGGCGTAGCTAAAAGTGCGCTCGGCAAAAATTGGGTAATAGTCAGGAAATTCGACGCTAATCGCATGGGATAGCGTCGCAATATCACGCGCCGACATATAATGATCCGGATCAGGCCAGCCATTTGTGTTCATAAAATGGCTTTGCGTAAGACCAAGTTTAGCCGCTTCTTCGTTCATCATATTAACAAATACGCCGACGTCACCGGCAATAGCAAGCGCAAGCTGCGCACAGGCATCGTTTCCGGATTGAACGATGATACCTCGCAAAAGATCACCTATGGTCACCGTGTCGCCGGCATTCACATACATGGTAGAACCGGTATCATTGGTGCTTGTGTTTCTCCAACGGCGCCAAACCGGCCCATCTTCGACCGTAAATTCATCATCAAGCGACAGACTGCCACTTTTAAGCTGCTGAAACGCGATATAAACAGTCATCAACTTGCTCATAGAAGACGGCGTCATCTGCTCGTCGGCATTTTTTTCAAATAGTATGTCGCCAGTGGATGCTTCAATGAGGATCGCCTGTTTGGCCGGACTTGTTAGGGTTTGCGCGTAAAGTGGCACCGCCGTCAATGCCACGAGAGTGCCCGTTAGAGCGAGAAGACGAAATGATTTTTGAAGTTTCATTCTTAATTTACCTTGGTTATCTGCGTTATTTTGCGCCTATTAGTCAACTACGACTTTGGCGGTATTGTGACCTAATTTTAAAACTTGTTCTAGCGCGGCATTTGCCGTTGTTGATGTATACATGGGACCAACACGAACCCGGTAAAGTTTACGACCATTAAGGACAATACTTTCCATACCGGTATCACCAAGATGCCCAACCGCCGTCATCACCCGAGACGCACTACCGATTTGGCTATAAGCGCCAACCTGAACATACATATCACCACTTTGTGTAGGTGGTGGTGTCAGGCTTGCCATCTGGGTTGGCGCTACAGCTGTTTGAATAGGGTCAAGCACATCAAGTGATGATACTTCAACCTTTCCTACTTCCTGTTTTTGCAAGGGTGGCGGATTTTCGGAACGGGCGATTTGTGTTGGCGCATTGGGACCGTCGACGGCTTCAACCCTGACCCTGGTGGTGCCACGCTTTTCAAACCCCAGAAGCTGTGCACCGCGCCGCGACACGTCGATTAGTCTGTTGCCAACAAACGGTCCGCGATCATTCACTCTTAGGATCAGTGAGCGATTATTTTCAAGGTTTGTCACCCGAACATAGCTAGGCATGGGGAGCGTTGTGTGTGCCGCCGTAAGCGCATTCATATTGTAGGTTTCACCGTTTGCGGTTTGCTTGTTGTGAAAATCAGCCCCGTACCAGGACGCAATGCCGACCTGATTATAAGTTGAGTTTGCTTCAGGTGTGTACCATTTGCCGGCAACCTTATAAGGATTACCAATTTTAACGCCGGGCGGTGGCGGTGCCGAAGTTTGCAAACCTGTGTCCTCACCACAACCACTAAGCACTGCGCTTAAAATAATCAGAGATATGAGGCGATAAAAATTCATCTAAATCGGTCCATTACTTGAGTTCATCAGAAAGTAAACTTACACCAAGTGCATAATGATTTGAACAGTTATAGGTTAAAATCGTGCGAAAATTTTGATACGTCAAATAGGCTGGGCCATCAATACCTCCCGGCATAAGGAGTGTCGCTTCGATACCAGCGCCAATAGCCTCTGGTAGCTCGCTACCATCCAGATTACGAACGCCCATTTCTTTCCACTCGGTCAGTGAGTATTTTTTACTATGATCCCTCAATGCACGTTTGCAGGAACGCGGCGGGTTCGGTTCATGAGTTAAATCAACAATTGCCTGACGTTCCGTTAAATCATCAGGCAATTTAACCTCACGGCCCCATGTCTGGTTCTCGTGCCAAGTATGCTTTTTCAGATAGTTACCGATGGAACCAAAAACATCTGCTTCATTGGTCCAGATATCCTTCTTGTTATCACCGTCCATATCGTAAGCATAAGCAAAGAAACTTGTTGGCATAAACTGACCCTGTCCCATCGCCCCTGCCCAGGATCCGATCATCTCATCTGGCGTTATGTGCCCTTCCTCCAGGATGACAAGCGCTTTATGGAGTTCTCTTCTGAAAAAAGTAGGGCGGCGCATATCATAAGCCAGCGTCATCAGGGAGCGGACAATGTTATAATTACCGGTGTAGGAACCATAATTTGTTTCCATACCCCAAATGGCGGCGATAAACCGTTTTTGAACGCCTATACTTTTCGCGGACGGATCAAGTACCGGCTGTAGTTCGGCCATACGTTTTTTACCGTTTTTGATGCGGGTTTCACTGACACGGATTTTTATATATTCCGCTGATGACTGGGTAAATTCCGGTTGACGACGATCAAGTTCGACCACTTTAGGGTTAGGCACCAATCCGTCAAAGGTCACATCAAGAGTTTCCTGACTGATGCCTTGCTGAAGTGCTTCTGCCTTGAATTCTTCAAGCCACACATCAAACGGGACTGGATTATCGGCCACCTGACGCTGTGCATTTGCGCTGGAAATGACCAAAATTGAAACAAGACTAATAAATAACGCTCTGACCACTGATCTACCCTTAGATT
>CAXBLS010000088.1:0-14431 GCA_963976585.1 uncultured Kordiimonadaceae bacterium | reverse complement strand
TGGCTTAAGCCGGGCAATGGAAAGATGATTGATGAGGGACGCTAAAGAACATCATAATATAGCTGAGCACGAAGACGTCACCCTTGAGGATTTGAAAACAAAGTCAGCCAAGGGGTGGAGGGATGTGCTTGCACAGTATGGGCCAGGATTACTGGGTTATGCTAAACGTATGCTTGGCGACCGTGCAACAGCGGAAGATGTTGTTCAGGAAGCCCTTCTCAGCGTTTATAAAACGATCGATAACTTTGATGGGCGTTGCAGCATAAAAAGCTGGCTTTATCGCGCGGTCAGGAACCGATCTATCGATGAAATACGCCGGGCCCGCCGATTTATTGATGTCGGAGAAGAAGGGGTGGAAAATTATTTTAAAGAGAGTGATGGCCATTGGCGCGACGATTGCTTTGAGTGGGATGGGCATGCGGCAAGAGAACTTGACTATAAAAAATTGATCAAGCGTGTGCATAAAGAAATAGATAAGTTGCCTCATTTGCACCGCGAGGTATTGCTTTTAAAAGAAATTGAGCAGCTAGAAAGTGCGGAAATTTGTGCAGCTCTTGATATTAACGCGGGAAATTTACGCATCCGTATTCACCGTGCAAGGTCAGCGCTTAGGATCGCTGTGAATACCAGTTTGGAAAAGGAGTGATGTACGATGTATCGAAAATGTAGTGTTGTTTCCACGAAAATATCTGAGATCATTGACCGTGATGTGGGCATCATTATGAGATTGCGATTTTACAGTCATCTTATGATGTGTCCAAAATGTCGTGATTATTTCAATCAATTCAAGCTCTTAAAGCGAGCATCCGGAACACCCACACCAGACGAATTGCCAGACGATTTTGATCGGGTACTTGGATTTGTGATGGAAGAAATTGAAGAAAGCACAAAAGCCAGTCATTTACCGTAAGCCAAGTTCATCTTGTATTTTTTTCGTTAGTTTCTGACTGATGATCGTGTATGAAGACCGGATATAATCCTTCACATCTTCGTTGCACATAGCTTCCTTGCTGACGATTTGCACCCAATTGCCGCGGGCGAGATAGGGGGCAGGGATGATGCCGTCAAGTTCACATAAAATCTGGAAGTTAAGTTCGCTACACTTAAAACTAAGTGTATGAGCATTATCCTCGCCAAGGCCAGAGTGAATGGCAAACACTTTGCCGCCAACTTTCCACACGCTGGCATCACCCCATTGAACCACATGGGTTGTTGATTTGAGTGATTTACTAAAAACATCGAATTCTTCTCGGGTCATGGTGTTCCTCTCATTGACCTAGCGTCAAATCATGATACACTTTTTACACCAGAAAATAAGGGATGATTATGACAAATTCAGACAGACGTGATTTTTTAAGACTTGCCAGTACAGTATCGGCTGGGGTGGTGTTAACGGGATCAGTCGCGACAATGGCCCGTGCACAAGACGCGGATATTGCCGGCCCGCCGCCACAAATGGTGGAAGACCAGTTTGATACCTGGGTTGAGCTCAACATTGACAACCTGAATCACAATATCGGTGAAGTGCGCAAGAAAATTGATGGTCGACCGATTATGGCAGTGATCAAGTGCAATGCTTACGGCCATGGTTTGGTGGAAATCGCCCAAAGCATGGCTCTAGAAGGTATAGAACATTTTGCCGTCGTGAAAATGGATGAAGCAGAACATCTTCGTCATAATCAGGTCAAGGGCATGATCCTTAATCTTGGGCCATTTTCCGCCCGTGATGCCAGAACGGCGATCACCCACGGTATCAGCCAGTCAGTTTTTTCCGACGCAGTGGATATTCTCAACGAAGAGGCAAAAAAGCTCGACCGAAGAGCAAAAGTCCATATCAAGCTGGATACCGGTCTTGGCCGGGTTGGGGTGCCATATAAGATCGCTGATGCCTTTGTGGAGAAGGTTGCGTCCCTTTCACATATTGAAATAGAAGGCCTTCTGACCGCTATGACGGAAGACGCAGATTATAATCCAATTCAGATCGAACGTCTGAATGCGGTATATAATAATGCCAAAGCAAAAGGTATTGATCTTGGTGTGCGCCACGCCGCCTCTAGCGCGGAAGTGGATCATGATCCGGGATCCCATCTTGATATGGTGCGCCCGGGAAGTTCACTGGTTGGACTTGAGCCGATGCCGAATATGGATATCAGGCCAGTGCTTGGTGTTAAGACCCGCGTCATTTATGTCAAGGATATGGATGTTGGTGATGCTATTGGTTATCATCAGGCGTATAAAATTGAAAAACCCATGCGGATTGTGACATTGCCACTGGGATATTCTGATGGCTTTTCACTGAATAGTGTCAACAACGCCAACGTTATCATCAAAGGTAAGAAGTACCCGATGATTGCATTGATTACGGCAAACCACGTGTCGGTTGATGTCACAGGCTCCCAAGGAATTGAAATTGGCGACATGGTCACCATTATCGGTAAAGACGGCGAAGAGGAAATTACAAACACAGAATATTCAAACCAAACTGGCGGTCATGCCTATCACACGGCAAACTGTTTGAAGCCATATTTGACGAGACTAAAAGTTTGAAAATTTAGAGGTTATAATAGTCTCCATTAGACTTAACGAAATTGCGCAATTGTGCTGGTAGAATTATATTACAAGTCAGGTGCAAATTAAATATTTTAAGAAGAAGTATTAATGATTAGAAAAATAAAATCGATTGTCGAAAAGATACTAAAGTCCAAGATCATATCTAATTGGAGATTACCCAGATACGCTCTAGAGTGCCAACTACGAGAACTCTTTGATTTTTTGCAAATTGATTGTGTGTTAGACGTGGGGGCAAATAAAGGACAATTTGCTTTATTCCTTCGTCATCAGCTAGGTTTTAAAGGAACCATATTATCCTTCGAACCTGATCAAGAGACATATAACATATTGGAAAAATTATCAGAGAACGACCCTTTGTGGCATTGTTCAAAGTTTGCTTTGGGTTCAGAAGAAAAAAAAGCAAAATTTAATATCATGGCAGCGAGTGAGTTTAGCTCTGCTCGCCAACCTGATACCTCGAAGCTATTTAAAGCGGAAAATACTGTTGTGGATAGTTATGATGTAAATTTTAAAACTTTGGACAGTGTATGGCCCCAATTAAAAAGTAGATATAATATTAAATCCGCTTATCTCAAATTGGACACGCAAGGATATGATCTTGAAGTCCTTAAGGGCAGTGAGAATATTCTCACTGAGATGAGGGCATTGCAAAGCGAGTTGGCCATTATCAAAATCTATCAGGACATGCCAAGTTACATGGATGTCATCGCATATTTGGAAAGTAAGAATTTCTCTCTATATGGAATGCATCCAGTTAGCCATGATGAGAATAAGCATCTTATCGAATTTGACGGCATTTTTGTAAGGTAAAACAGCAAGATTTGTGAACGAACCAGCTATTCAAAACTTCAAATCAGTTCCATGGACCTAAAGCTGCTGTGGCCACTTTTTGAGATGATCAGGTGGTCATGGAGAATGACACCGAGTTGTTTGCCAGCTTCCTGTATTTTCTTTGTCATTTCAATGTCTTCACGGCTAGGGGACGGGTCGCCGCTTGGGTGGTTATGGACAAGGATTATAGCAGATGATGACCTCTCTTGGGTAGACGGGCGTATGATCAATGGTGCCTTCCTGCATTTTTTCATCCGCAATAAGGCGGTTCTGCCGATCAAGAAAAAGTACCCGAAATTGTTCTGTGCTTTTATAGGCGAGTTGAGTGTTACAGTAATTGATCAGGGCCTGCCAGTTATTGAGTACCGGTTTTTTCATCACTGTGCCTTCGGCGAATTTTTGAGCGCTGGCTTCTGCAAGCTTTAAAATCGTGATGACATTTTTACCGATACCTGAAACTTGAGATAATCTTTCGGACGTGGCGCTTATCACTTCGGTGTATGATCCAAATTCTTTAATAAGATCTTTGGCCAGTGGTTTGACGTCGCGGCGTGGGATTGCGGTCATAAGCTGAAGTTCAAGAAGTTCATAATCGGCGAGGGCTTCCACACCGCCTTTTCGAAATCTGGCTTTTAGCCGTTCTCTGTGTCCGGATTTATGATCAGTTTTTTCAGGCATATGGCGGTTTTGTATGACCCTCAGGGGAAAGCGTAAATACCTCAACCCCATCTGCTGTCACCCCCATACTATGTTCAAACTGGGCGGAAAGGGATTTATCCCTTGTTACAGCTGTCCAGTCATCAGAAAGAACTTTGACCTCCTTTGTGCCAAGGTTGATCATTGGCTCGATAGTAAAAAACATACCTTCTTTGATTTCGGCCCCTTCGCCGGGACGTCCATAATGAAGCACATTCGGACTATCATGGAATATCCGACCGAGGCCATGACCGCAGAATACTTCAACCACGCTGCAGCGCTGGCTATGGGCATATTGCTGAATGGCGTGACCAATATCGCCTATGGTATTGCCGGGCTTGACCTGCTCAATACCAAGCATCAAACATTCATACGTGATATCCACCAGACGTTTTGCTTTTACGGGCGCAGGGCCCACATAAAACATGCGGCTGGTATCGCCGTACCATCCGTCAACGATTACGGTCACATCTATATTAACGATATCACCCTTCTTAAGTTTCTTGGGTCCTGGAATGCCGTGACAAACCACGTGGTTGATCGATGTGCAGATGGATTTTGGAAAACCGTTATAATTAAGTGGTGCGCTTATGGCACCGTGATCAGCGACAAATTCTGCACAAATTCTGTCCAGTTCATCGGTGGTCACACCGGGAACCACAAGTGGTGTAATCATATCAAGGGTGCGGGCCGCGAGGTTGCCTGCTTTGCGCATGCCCTCAAAATCGGCTGGGTTATAAATTTTTATCGCACTGGTGGCTTCGACCGGCGCATCTGATGCTTTAACGTATCTCATTCATTTTCCAAAAGGGGGATGCTTTTTCCCACATAAATACCTGATGGTGTAATCTCGCATATATAACAATATGCCTCTACACCTTTTTCTTTTGCCACTTTTAACGCATCTGCATAAGCCGGGTCAATATCTGATGCAACTTTGAATTTCTCAAGATCGTTTCTTTGTGCCAAATAGAGCATGACACTGCGGTATCCATTATCGACCATATTGCTAAGCTCTCCGAGATGTTTTGTCCCACGGGCGGTCACAGAGTCAGGAAACTCACCGATGCCATTTTCTCTACTAAGGGTGACGCTTTTTACTTCAACATAGCAGTCGGGCTTCCCAGTATTATGACCGCTAAGGAACAAATCAATGCGGCTGTTTTTACCGTATTTCATCTCCCTACGTAGGTTTTTATAGCCTTGAAGTTCCACAATTGTGCCGTCAATTATCGCATCTTCCACCAGTTTATTAGGAAGTGACGTATTGATGCCGACCAGCGAGTCAGAAACTTTGACGATTTCCCACTTGTAATCAAGCTTCGCTTTTGGATTGGTGGCGGGCGACAGCCAGACTTCGTTGCCTTCATCCTTGAGCCCAAGCATGGAGCCACTATTGGCACAGTGGGCCGTTACGATTTTGCCACTGTCCAGTTTAACGTCCGCAAGGAAACGCTTATATCTTTTTATGAGCGTTCCATGGAAAAGTTCATGTGCATATTTCATAAGTTAGGATATAGTCTTATTCGAGCGCATATACAATTGAGTTGAGAAGGAAATGGTAAAAAAAGTCAGAGCAGCCCTGATTATTATAGGGGACGAAATTTTATCGGGGCGGACCCATGATGCTAATTTGAACTATATTGCAAAGTGGCTGGGAGATTTGGGAATTATCCTTGATGAAGTCCGGGTCATTCCGGATGTGGCAAATCGCATTCAGGAAACGGTGAACGATTGCCGCACCGCATTTGATTACGTTTTTACCACAGGAGGCATTGGCCCCACTCATGATGATATAACCGCAGCAAATGTCGCGGCCGCCTTTGGCGTACAGTTTTCTCTGAATGAAGAAGCGCGAAAGCTGCTTGAGGATAATATGGGTAAAGGTAACCTCACTGAAGCACGTCTTCGCATGGCCATGATTCCGGAAGGGGCGAGCCTGATCAAAAATCCAGTCAGTGCCGCACCTGGGTTTCAATTAGAGAATGTATTTGTACTTGCGGGAATTCCTGTGGTGATGCAAAGCATGTTGCTTGATGTCGAGGACCGCGTATCCGGCGGCTCAAAAATAACTTCAAAAGCATTACATGTCTTTGCTGGTGAAAGTCAGTTTGCTGATATTCTTGTGGAGATAGAACAGAGTTATGAGTATCTTTCGATCGGCAGTTATCCGTTTTATAAAGCAGGATCCTATGGTGCGTCATTTGTTCTGAGATCGGAGGTTGCCTCTGAGGTTGATGAGGCATTGGAGCTATTAATGAAAAAAATCCAGGAAAGCGGAACTGAATGCTTTGCAGGTGAGGCACCCTAATTTTTACGGTGTTGGATCATTTTTTACAAAAAAAATCACAAAAATCAAAAAAATTTAAAACACATGGTTCCATTCATCATCAGAATATGGCATACCCTCTTATCGTTTTATCAATTACGAAACTTCTTAGGCGCTCGTGGTGAAATTGGTAAACACAGCAGACTTAAAATCTGCCGCCCTCACGGGCTTGCCGGTTCAAGTCCGGCCGAGCGCACCACTCACTTTTATTTCTGTAACCTATTGAATAATAGTCAAAAAACAATATTAATACACGCAGATTTGACTGGCTTCCAGAATATAAGAATACCTACTTTCAATTGTCTTGAGAATTTACCCGGCACACTCGCATTTTGTTCATTGAATGATCCGCATTATAAAAAAAACAGAACAAGCCTCGAAATTCGCTTGTAAAATAGTTAATTATTATTAATGTTTCAATTTAATAGCTATTTTGAACCGCTTGTAATATAACGATTTTTACATTTTGTTAACCTTGTAGGTTTAGAAAATACAGTAGGCAATTTTTATGTAAAACATAGGAATTAATAAATTAACGGGACACAACAGGGATTACGGTAAAGTATTATTGCCAATGAATGATAAACTTTCGTCACAAAGCCTGATAAAGCTGGCACAGGATAATTCAGAAGGATCAAAAAAGGTTCTGATGGATAATATCTCTGATCTATTCCTTTCCCCGGAAGGAAGGCTCAATGATCATGAGCGGGTTCTTATGAATGATATCATGGTCAAGCTTCTTAAAAATGTTGAAAAGAAAATTCGCAGAGATCTCGCGGAACGGCTAGCAGAATCTGAAGATATGTCGATGGAGCTGGTCACTATGCTGGCAAATGATCATATTGAGATCGCGAAACCAATCCTTGAAAAAAGTGCTTTGCTTAGAGATGAAGACCTGATCGAAACTATTCGCAACCGAACTGATTCCCATCGACTAGCGATCGCCATTCGAGCTCATGTCAGCACCGAAGTTTCCGGAGAGCTTATCGAGCATGGAAGTGAAGATGTGATTGAAGCGCTTGTTCGAAACGACAATGCCGAATTGTCAAAGGTATCTATTGAATATCTGGTTCAGGAATCAAGGTCGGTTGACCGTTTTCAGGAACCTCTTCTTAACCGCAATGATCTTTCGTTTGAACTTGCTCACAAAATGTACTGGTGGGTTTCGGCTGCACTAAGACGTAAAATTGTCGCTGAGTTTGATGTTGACCAAACTATTCTCGATGATGCACTTGAGATGGTCACCAAAACCGTTGCCAATAAACATGATGAAGAAAAAGGTGTGATGGCCAAGGCCATACATCTTGTGAAGAACCTTGCAGATCAGAGAAAACTGAATTTTGATTTTGTCGTCACCTCGCTCCGTCAGGAACGCATCAATGTGGCGGTGGCCGCCCTTGCCGAGCTGAGTGGACTCGGCGTTAAAATTATTTGGCGTGTGTTGCGAGAACGAAATGATGAGAGTCTTGCTGTGATTTCACGGGCTATCGGACTTGAGAAAAGCCAGTTTTCGACCATGTTCCTGCTGATACTGCAAACCAACAGCGGGCCAAAAGCCCGTTCGACGTCAATTTTGAATACTATGCTTAATTTATATGATAGAATAAAGCCCGATAATGCGAGAGCGGCTGTCAGATATTGGCAGCGTGACTTGAATTATCAAGAAGCCCAGATGTTACTCAAGGATGCGAGTTAAGTATCGCTAAATAAAAAATGCAAAAGTGCATTGCAAAAAAATTAGGATTGAACCGTGCGAAACGTACATAATATATCTGATAAAACGATCATTCCACTTGAGATTGTTGAAAAGCTGCGCGCAGAGAAAATGGTCAAAACCCAGCTTGATAAATCCGATAACCCTACGGTCAAAGATCAGATACATTCTCTTCTTGCCAAAATGAAATTTGATGACAAGGTTCCGCTCTACGTATCAACTATTGGGGGGGAGCTGGTTTATGTAAATGACGGTTACCGCGCTCTTGTGAGCGATAGCGAATCTATTGGTGGCATGGTTCATAAATCAGATGGTGATTATAAGCTACCTGCTAGCCTTATTTCTATTTTAAACGAAGTGCAGCTTACCCGCGGCAGTGTAACGGTCGAAGAGGCCATAGAGATCCACGGCAATATCAGACAGTATCGCTCTCGTCACTTTCCTATTTGTGATGATGATGGTTATGTGATTGCTGTTGGTGGCACTTACACCGACTGTACGGAACAATTCAGTGTTCGTAATTCAGATGACGCAACACTTTCAGAACAAAGATACCGCGATTTCGCCCGCGCCACATCAGACTGGTATTGGGAAGTTGATAAGTCAATGAAACTGACCTATGTTTCAAATCGCTTTACGGCAATCACCGGTATCCCGTCCTTCCTTATGGTTGGTAAACAAATTGATGACATTGGTGATCTACGAAATGGTTTCGAAGGTGAGAGTGTGCAAAGCGCCACCTTCATGAAGAAAAACGCACCTTTCAGGGATCAGCTTCTCGTGCTGGAAGACCAGGAAGGGGATGAGATTTATATCTTCCTAAGCGGTGTTCCTATGTTCGATGTGGATAGCGGTGAGTTTCATGGTTTCCGCGGTGCTGGTACCGATGTAACAGACAGTTACAAGGCGAAGGCCAAAGCGGAAAAAGTTCAGAAATCGCTTCAGGACACACTTTATGATCTAAAAGACAAAAGATCCCAACTCGACATCGCGACAAAACAGGCTGAAGCAGCACTTGAGGCAAAAAGTGATTTTCTTGCAGCTATGAGCCATGAGCTTAGAACACCACTCAACGCCATCATTGGTTTTGCCGAAGCAATGACAATGCAGGCGTTTGGTGAACTAAATGACCAGTATGTTTCTTATAGCAGTGATATTATGAATGCTGGGCGTCACCTTCTTCATCTGATTAACGACATTCTTGATGTTGCGGTGCTCGAAAGCGGCAAAATTCAGCTTGAGCCCAGCAATGTCTCGCTCAAGGAGGTCATTGATAAAGCCCTTAATTTGGTCATCATAAACGCTGGCAATAAAAATATAGATACCAGTCAGGTCAAAATCGATGTTGATCGGGAGATATATGCTGATGCGCGCAGAGTGACACAGGTGTTTGTTAACTTGATGAGTAACGCCGTGAAATTTACGCCTGAAGGCGGAAAGCTTGGTGTCCGGGTTCAACATGTTGCTCAGGATATAATTGGTATTACCGTATGGGATACGGGAATTGGTATCCCGCCTGAACAACAGGATCTTGTTTTTGAAAAATTCCATCAGGATCGCGGTCATATCTATTCACGTAAAGAAGAAGGAACTGGCCTAGGCCTTCATATATCCAAACATCTGGCAAAACAGATGGGTGGCGACATTCTTCTTAAGAGTGAAGTGGATGAGGGATCAGAGTTTACGGTTCTGTTGCCGATGGCAAAATAATCTGCCTTAGCCGATAAATTGCTCGTTCAATATGCGCTCCTCGAGCGTATGTTTCTTATCAAACAATAATGTTTTGCTCGTGGTTTGATCCTGCTTTACCGTGACATTTTTGACACTTCTTACTTCGATAGTATCAGCAACGGCACTAACAGGTCTTTTCTCCGGATGACATATTTCAAATCTAATTTCTACATTCTGAGACATGAGGGCACCACGCCAGCGGCGCGGACGGAACGCGCTGATCGGCGTGAGCGCCAGAATATTTGCATTCATTGGAATAATAGGTCCGTGAGCCGACAAGTTATATGCGGTGCTGCCAGCCGGTGTTGAAAGCAGTACGCCATCACAGGCTAGCTCTTCAAGTCGAAGCTTGCCATCGACAAATATTTTGATTTTCGCCGTTTGCCTAGTCTCTCTAAGCAATGATACTTCATTAAATGCCAGCGCTTCGGTGATTTGGCCATCAACACATACCGCTTCCATTTTTAGCGGGTGCATATTGAAGGGAATGGCATTGTTAATGCGACTTGTCAGCTTTTTTGCTGAAAATTTGTTAAGAAGAAACCCAATCGTGCCTAAATTCATTCCGAAAATGGGTGTTTCAATGTCAAGATGTTCATGAAGAAGGTGGAGCATAAAGCCATCACCACCGAGTGCTACGATAACATCAGCATCTTCGATTGGAACGAATTCATATAATTCCTTGAGTTCCTGCGCCGATTTTTCGGCAGCTTCAGTGTCGCCATTTACCAATGCGAGTTTGATGTCAGTCTTAGACATATCCAATCCAACTTAAAAAAATAAATAAAATTATCAAGTTAGAATATAGGGCTACGGGCCGAATCTTCAACCCATTTGTGTAAAATGCCTTTTGCCCGTTGTTCATTGGTATTTACAAATTGACTGTACGTATGCTCAATTTCAGATTGGGTGAGCTCTGTATCCATCATTTTTGCTTCACGGGTAAGGCGGAACATAGTAAGAAAGACCGACTTATCAATTTTGGCAGCACAACATGCAATAGCAAGAGCGGCCGGACCACGTTCATAGAGAATATTGCACATGATATCATCGGGAATATTGAGTATCTCGGCGAATGCCAGTTCAAACAGTCTAATATTTCCCTGGCGCAGGCTTTTCATCAGAAAGGAAATATGAAGTTTATCGGCCTTTTTGAGTTTCGCAATTAATGATTTTTCGTTGTCACCTGTCGTCAGTACTTGGCTGTCTTCAGTTTTAAGTTCATCGATAGAGGTTGAAACATAGTTTTCCAGTTCCTCAGCAGAAAAGGGATGTATTTCCAAAAGTTCTTGCTTGAGCGACATTGATATCCAGCTGTACATACGCGCGGCGATTTGTTTCGGAAGATCTTCGCGGCGTATCAGTGGTGGTTGAAGTATTTCACGGGTTCTTGATTTTTCGACAATAGCTTCGATTGTTTCATTGTCGATCTTTGCTTCCTGATTAGTAAGAAGCGTTACGATAACACCGTCATCATCAGTATTTACCAATTCTCTACAAACGTCAGAAGAGAGCATTTTACGCGCAGCGATGCTAAGCTGATGCTGCCTCGACTTTCTCTGGATAATCTGTACCAATTCTTTGTCGGTAAGCAGCGTATTTTGAATAAGAACAGGATTGGCAACTTCTATCTCGTCATTGGCAAGCAAAATAATAAGTTCTACGGGAACATCCGCGTTATCTGCAAGTCGAAGCGAAAGTTTTTTTCTAAGGTTTATTTCGATATCAGAAATAATTCTACCCAAAATATCCATCATAAGATCGATTTCTGTTGCAGAAATTTGTTGATGTTGGGTTTCAATTAAATCGGTGATGCCGTCAAACAGCTCTGCACGCCCATCTTTGGTGTTGTTATGGGCCAGCTTTATCAGATTTTTTATCTCTTCACCGGTATTCTTTGTATCACTCATTTATTTCGCACCATATCCACCGTTCAAGTCATGCAAATACGGCAGTATTATTCATTAATTATATCAATGTTAGAAAGTATAAGTGCAAAAGGTTAAGAAAAATACACCATGAAGTTTTTTTGTAAGGAAAATTTATGATTATGTACGAATATGCTTATATTAGTGAATTATTTTAGGATATCTAGTGCCGCATCCTGGGTTTCATACAGTGTTCTCAGCACCGTTGCATTGGCTTTATAAGCATGCTTGGCTTTTATCAGTTCTGAAAATTCAACGGCGGGATCGACATTAGGAATATCAACAAAGCCTTGACCATTAGAAACCGGGTCGCCAGGGCTATAAACTGAAAGGGATGAAGGGTTTACGGAGACTTTCGTCGCGATAACACCGCCATGTTTTTGAGAAGAATTAACCACCTTCTGCGGCACGTATGCGCGCGAGGTGTGAATAGCCGCAGTTGATGTATCGCCACCAGCAGGCGTAGAGGTATTGTAAGCATTAACGATGTTATTGGCTGCTGTGTTTGCCCTCGTTGATGCCGCAAGTAAACCTGATAGACTTGTATTAATTCCATTTATCATGAGCCTAGAATAGAAAAAATATTCTAACTATCCCTTAAGAGATATTGAAAATTTTATCTATCGAGAAAATTATTTTTCTGCGATTTTAGCCAGTTCTCTCGCGAGATTAAGAGAACCAATGAGCCTGCTTTCAATTTTTGACCATTTACGAACATACACAAGTCGGTGATCGGGCCTGATTTTTGTGACCGATCCTTGCTTGGTCAGAAACTCGATAAGGCCAGCAGGATTTGCGTATTTTGAATTTCTGAAGGATACGATTGCGCCCTTTGGACCTGTTTCAATTTTTTCAATGCCAGCACGGCGGCAATATTGTTTGATCTCAATAATCTTAAGAAGATGCTCGACTTCTTCCGGCAGTGTGCCGAACCGGTCAATCAGTTCGGCGCCAAAGGCGTCGACGTCCTGTTTATCATTAAGCTCCGCTATGCGTCTATAAAGTGACATTCTCAAATTCAGATCTTTGACATAGCGTTCAGGGATCATTACTGATGCACCGACATTAATTTGTGGTGACCAGCTTTCGCTTGGCTCATCATCGCTAAGTCCGGATTTTGCCTGCGCCACGGCTTCTTCAAGCATTTGCTGATAAAGCTCAATCCCCACTTCCTTGATGTGGCCAGATTGTTCATCGCCAAGCAAATTACCGGCGCCGCGAATATCAAGATCGTGACTGGCGAGCGTGAAACCAGCGCCAAGCGTGTCGAGCGTTTGTAGAACATGAAGCCTTTTTTCTGCTTGCGGCGTCGGGATGCGGCGCGGCGGTAAAGTGAGATAAGCATACGCCCGCACCTTAGAGCGGCCGACGCGACCACGAAGTTGATAAAGCTGTGCAAGGCCGTAATTGTCAGCGCGGTGAATGATCATTGTATTCGCTGTGGGTATATCAAGTCCACTTTCGACGATGGTTGTCGATAACAGCACATCATACGCACCATCATAGAAAGCATTCATGATATCTTCGATCTGGCCAGGCGCCATTTGACCGTGAGCGGTCACCACCTTAACTTCGGGCACTGTTTCTTTGAGAAATTCGCGAATTTCTTTTAAATCTGAAATACGTGGGCAGACATAAAAACTCTGGCCGCCCCGGTAATGTTCCCGAAGAAGCGCTTCACGGATCACCAGATCATCCATAGGCAGCACGAATGTCCGCACCGCAAGGCGATCAACCGGCGGTGTAGCGATTAAGCTCAACCCCTGAATGCCGCTCATGGCGAGCTGGAGTGTTCTTGGGATCGGAGTTGCGGTTAACGTAAGTACGTGCACATTGCTTTTTAATTTTTTCAGCTTTTCTTTATGTGCGACACCGAAATGTTGTTCTTCATCGATGATCAGCAGGCCGAGATTATTAAAACTCATTTTGTCACCAAGCACCGCATGGGTTCCAACGATGATTTCACAGTCGCCTTTTGCGGCTTCTTCTTTGGTCAGTTTTTGTTGTTTGAGGGGAACAAGGCGCGACAAATGCCCGACTTTTACGTTAAGACCTCTGAACCGGTCGCTGAATGTTTTATAGTGTTGCCTGGCGAGCAGTGTGGTTGGCGCGACAATAGCCACTTGATACCCCTCCATTACTGCCAGAAATGCAGACCTTAATGCGACTTCGGTTTTGCCAAATCCAACGTCACCACAAATAAGCCTATCCATTGGACGACCACTTGAAAGATCTTCAATCACGTCACCGATGGCGCGCAACTGGTCATCGGTTTCGGTGTAAGGGAAGCGGGCGCAAAACTCGTTGTAGAGCCCATCTGCCGGTTTCATGACCTCACCCTTGCGCAGAGCACGGGCGGCAGCAACCTTTATAAGTTCATCGGCCATTTCACGGATACGTTTTTTAAGCTTTGCTTTTCTGCCTTGCCAGGCCGCGCCGCCAAGTTTATCAAGCTTTCCGTCGCTATCTTCGTTGCCGTAACGGCTTAATATTTCAATATTTTCGACGGGTACGTATAACTTGTCGCCACCGTGATAATTGAGCAGGACACAGTCATGGGCGGCACCACCGACCTCAATGGTTTTTAGGCCAACATAACGGCCTATTCCGTGATCAAGATGAATAACCAGA
>CAXBLS010000087.1:0-14594 GCA_963976585.1 uncultured Kordiimonadaceae bacterium | reverse complement strand
TCGAACAATTAAAGCCATCACTTGATGCTGCGGACATTGAATTGACCGAGGATATCAGACAGGAAATCGCTGCACTATCATATGCGCCCGTATCAGCGACCGACCGTTCAGAAGAAGGCTGAGATAATTTTATATTTTGCTTATCGTCGCTGTTGTAATGAATATTCATTCGTATTATAAAGTGACAATGAAAATTTTAGGAATTATTTGATGACTACGACACGCTCAACTAACGATAACGCGTCCCATAGACGCCACATGATTGATGGACATCTTCTTCCCAATGATGTGACGGATGAAAATGTGATTGATGCGATCGAACAGGTCAACAGAGAAGCGTTTATTCCTGAATCCCTAGAAGGTGTTGCCTACATCGATAAAAGTATAAAAGTAGCAGAGGGGCGCTACCTGATGGAACCGCTTGCTTTTGCCAAATTGCTAAGCGCAGCAGATATTCAGAAAAACGAACTTGTACTTGATATAGCACCGGCCACCGGATACTCATCAGCTGTGCTCAGTAAACTTGTTGATGCCGTTGTTGCGATTGAAGAAAATAGCGAGCTTGCTGAAAAGGCAACCACAAATCTTGCTGATCAGGACTGCGATAATGTCGCTGTAGTTGGGGGTTCGCATGTGGACGGTCTTGCAAAACAGGGCCCTTATGATCTTATTTTTATAGGTGGGATGATTGATTTTGTGCCGCAAGCGTTGCTTGAACAGCTTAATGAAGGCGGAAGAATATTATGTGTTCTCAATCAAGATGGTTTCGGCCGTGCAGCGCTCGTTACATATGATGATAAAATAATGGGAGTAAGAATTTTATTTGACACTGCCGCACCAGTTCTTAGCGGATTTGAAAAAGAGAAAAAATTCGAATTTTAACCGTTTCCAATCAAGTTTTTGTTGTTCGATTTTTGAATATTGTTCATTAACGAACACTAGTAATCGTTCGAAAATGAACACATAGATGTTAATGTATTGAAAATAAAGGCGTTATTTTTTGGCATAAAAATTGCTGTGTAAATGTGCAGAGAAAATATGACAAAAATTGGAGAGAACAATAATGCCAGTTTAAAATGATATCCGACTTGAGCTTTCAATAGAGTATTATATCCGATAAAAGTTAATGTTGACAGTGGTAACATTTTAAGGCAAATTCTCAAAAATTAAGAAATTATAAGTCTTTTTCCTCTAATAGAATGTAAAAAGACACAAAGATAACAAGGTATTAAATATGACTAGAAGAATAAAAACACCTATTCTTAGTACAGCAGTGATTCTCGCCAGCCTTTTGGGCTCAACGGTTTTCGCCCAAGCGGATACCTTAAAGGAGGCCATGACAACAGCCTATGTTAACAATCCGTCACTTGAAGCTGCTCGTGCAAGTCAACGTGCCATCGATGAAACTGTTAATCAGGCGACATCAGGATGGCGACCGTCAATCATCGGTACGGGCTCAATAGCGAGATCAGATAGCTCCAGGACCGGTGTTGGGTTTCTACCGTCAAATCAAATCACAAAACCAAAATCACTGGCAATATCTATCGAACAACCTATCTTTAGAAGTTTTCGAACTGTTAATAGCACAAGAGAAGCCAGAAAACAGGCGGAAGCAGGCCGCGCTCAACTTATGAATACTGAGCAACAAATATTTATGGCGACAGTGGCATCATATTCGGATGTTATCCGCGATGAGACAGTGCTTGAATCAACCACGAACAACGTTGTTGCATTGCAGCGTCAACTGCAAGCAAGCGAAGACCGTTTTGAAGTTGGTGAAATTACACGGACTGATGTTGCGCAATCCAGTGCTCGTTTGTCACGTGCGCAGTCAGAAAAAATAAACGCTGAAGCCATTTTGACCGCAAGTCGTGCCGCGTATCGCCGTGTTGTTGGTGACGAACCGGGGACGCTTGAACGTGAGATAGAGTTGCCGCCTCTGCCAGCGTCAGAAGAAGCCGCTTTTGATTTAGCTTCGCGTAATCATCCGGTTATTCTTGCCGCGAAAGCATCTGAAGCAGCAGCAGATTATGCTGTAAAAAAGCAATATGGCGGTCTTGGTCCGGAAGTAACAGTTGGCGCCAGTTATTCAAAAAACTGGGATGGATTTATTGCAGGTGACACAGCAACAGCAAAAACCATTCAAGCTAATCTTCGCGTTCCGCTATATCAAGCAGGTGTTCAAGCATCTGTTGTCAGGCAGGCGAAACAACGCCGCAGTCAATTTAGGATGGAAGCAATAGCCGCCGCCCGCGAAGTTGAAGAACTTGTTCGCAACGCTTGGGAAAGCTACCGTGAGGCAAGCGCACGCATTACATCTACTGAATCCCAACTCGACGCGAACGAAATCGCACTTGAAGGTGTACGTCAGGAAGCTGATGTGGGATCACGCACGATCCTTGACGTGCTTGATGCCGAACAAGAACTTCTCGATGCCCGTGTAAACAATGCCCGTGCCGTTAGAGACCGCACTGTCGCTGCCTATAACCTGTTGGCGACTATCGGTCAGCTAAATGCAAAAGATCTTGGTCTTGATGCTGAAATTTACGATGCTGAGGGCAGAAGCGAAGATGCTGAATGGAAAGTCTATGGGTTTGGTGTAGAATAAAAAACACTTAAAAATTACCAAATCTTTAATTTTTGTTAAATAATACGGCACTATAGTTCTATGGTGCCGTTTTATTTTGAGAAAAATGTTAAAAAACATTGATAATCTTATGAAATTAAATAAAAATATTATGGTTAACAAATATGGTTAAAGTAGTTATAAAGATATTTAGCCAATAACACATGGAATATAGACTAAGATACGGGAATAAGAAGAATGAGCGAACCGGAAAAAGAAGAAGAACCAAGCATGGAAGAGATCCTTGCGTCCATTCGCCGTATTATCTCGGAAGATGACGGAGAAGCCAAACCAGAGGAGACTGAGGCGGAGCCTGCATCAGAACCGGAAGCCGCAGCTGAGCCAGAGCCCGAACCAGAACCCGAACCAGAACCAGTAGAAGAGGAAGTTTTGGAGTTGACCGAAGACGATCTTGAGGAAGCCTCACAGGATGATATTGACAATATGTTCGATAGTGTCGATGAAACTGATGATGAACTGGTTATGGAAGACGAACCGGAAGAGGAGCCAGAACCAGAACCAGAACCAGAACCTGAGCCAGAAGATGAGCCAGAACCTGTTGAGGTAGGTGGGCTCGATATAGATGATGTTGACCCTGCGGAAGGTGATGATGTGATCATCTCGGACGCAGTTTCGTCTGAAATTCAAGGCCAATTCGACGCGTTATCCGCTCTACTAACCACAGGATATCAGGGATCAGGTAATACTCTTGAGGATCTCGTTCGTGAACTTTTACGTCCAATGCTCAAACAGTGGCTCGAAGAAAATCTTCCTCCACTTGCCGAGCGTATGGTCGCTAAGGAAATAGCCAGATTGGCTCGAACAAAAAAACCGTAATTTATTGAAGACTTTCTCTTTAAGAAGTTATATTTTGTGACAGAAGAACCAAATAATGGTTCTTCTGTTTTTATATGGATAAAGAAAATTAAAATGCTTGATAAGACCTTTGACTTTTCGATACGAGAAAAAGAAATTTATGACCACTGGGATGAGAGCGGCGCTTTTAAATGCGGTCAGCGTCCAGATGCTGAACCATTTACAATTATATTGCCGCCGCCAAATGTAACGGGAAGTTTGCATATTGGTCACGCGCTGAACCATACTCTTCAGGATATTCTCATTCGTTGGCACCGTATGCGTGGCCGTGATGTGCTGTGGCAGCCTGGCATGGACCATGCGGGTATCGCAACACAGATGGTCGTTGAGCGTCAGTTGGACGCAGGAAATATACGTCGCCATGACCTTGGACGTGAGGGATTTATCGACCGGGTCTGGGAATGGAAAGAAGAAAGCGGCGGCATAATTTTCAATCAGATGCGTCGCCTCGGACAATCTTGTGACTGGTCCCGTCAAAAATTCACTATGGATGATGGTTTTGTTCATGCTGTACTCAAAAAATTTGTTGATCTTTATCATGATGACTTAATTTTTAAGGCAAAACGCCTCGTAAACTGGGATCCAAAGTTCTGTACGGCTATTTCTGACCTTGAAGTTGAACAACGTGAAATAAACGGAAACTATTGGCATTTCAAATATCCGGTTGACGGCGAAGAAGGCCGCTTTCTAACGGTCGCAACAACCCGACCGGAAACCATGCTCGGCGATGTGGCTGTCGCTGTTCACGCTGATGATGAACGTTATCAGGATCTAATTGGCAAGACATTGACGTTGCCATTGGTAGGCCGCAAATTGATCGTTATAGCCGATGATCATGCCGATCCGGAGAAAGGATCAGGAGCCGTTAAAATCACTCCGGCTCATGATTTTGACGATAATATGGTAGGGAAACGTCATGATCTTGAAAATATTAATATTTTTGATCAACACGCCAAACTAAACGACAATGTACCGGAAAAATATCGCGGTATGGACCGCTTTGATGCCCGGAAGCTGATCGTTGAAGATATGGATGCGCTTGGGCTTTTGGAAAAAGTAGAGCCAACAGTCCATATGGTCCCGTATGGTGACCGCTCAGGTGTTGTTATTGAACCATGGCTGACCGATCAATGGTATGTGGACGCAGAAACACTGGCAAAACCAGCCCTGGAAGCAGTAGAGAAGGGCGAAACAAAATTCGTGCCCAAGACGTGGGAGAAAACATATTTTGAATGGATGCGCAACATCGAGCCATGGTGTGTATCCCGTCAACTTTGGTGGGGACACCAAATTCCAGCATGGTACGGCCCGGACGGTGAGGTATTTGTTGCCGTCAACGAAACAGAAGCGCAAAGTCTTGCGGATGCGCATTACGGTGAAGTAAAAAATATCGTTCGCGATGAAGATGTCCTGGATACCTGGTTTTCATCGGCTCTTTGGCCTAATGCCACCCTCGGTTGGCCCGATAAAACGCCGGAACTTGCTCGCTATTATAAATCCGACGTTCTCGTGACAGCATTTGACATCATTTTCTTTTGGGTTGCGCGCATGATGATGGACGGCATTTATTTCATGGATGGCGAAGTGCCTTTCGAAACGGTCTACGTTCATGCACTTGTCCGTGATGAACACGGTGCTAAAATGTCAAAATCAAAAGGTAACGTTATTGATCCGTTGGTTCTTGCCGATAAATACGGTGCTGATGCGCTTCGCTTTACTCTTGCCGCAATGGAGGCACAGGGCAGGGACATTAAAATGTCCAACAAGCGGGTCGAAGGATACCGTAATTTTGGCACCAAACTTTGGAACGCGGCTAAATTCTGCGAAATGAACGAATGTTTCTCTACCAAGGGAACATTTGAACCTGCAGCAGCAACGCTGACCGTCAACAAATGGATTATTGGCGAAGTTGAAAAAGCCGCTCTTAAGGTTACCCAGTCATTGGAAACTTTCAAATATAATGAAGCCGCTTCAGCAGCGTATCATTTTACTTGGGGTACCTTTTGCGATTGGTATATCGAACTGATCAAAACCCAGTTTTATTCTGATGACGCCGCAGGAATTGATGAAACACGCAAGACTGCAGCTTGGGTGTTAGACCAGATCCTGAAAATCCTCCATCCGTTTATGCCATTTGTTACCGAAGAACTTTGGCAACAATTGTCCGATAACCGTGAAACTGATCTTATTCTTGCTCCTTGGCCGGAATATAACAGCGATAATGTAGACGATACCGCAGCAAACGAAATGACTTGGTTGATCACTTTAATTTCTGATATCCGCACAGCACGCGCAGAAATGAATGTTCCGGCCGGTGCAAAACTGGAAATGCTAATATCGGACGCATCAAGTAATACCAGTGCGTCATTAAGTGCACAAAGCGATGTTTTAAAACGCCTTGCGCGCCTTGAAAATATTGATACCCTCGAAGGAGAGGTACCAAACGGCGCCATTTCAGTGGTCGTCGGTGAGGCAACATATTATTTACCGCTTGCGGACGTTATTGATATAGAGGCAGAGAAAACTAGACTTTCAAAAAGCCTTGAGAAGCTCGATAAAGAGATCAGTTCCGTATCCGGACGCCTTAATAATGAGAATTTTGTTTCTAAAGCTCCGGAACATGTGATTGCCGAAAATAAAAAGGGTCTCGAAGAGGCAAAGGAAAAGGCAGATAAGATCAAGCAGGCATTGGAGCGTTTGGCTTCCATGCAGTAATGGAGTTAATATGAAATACTTTTTAAGCTTGTTGATGTTTTGGTTGGTATTTGCCATTGGTGCAAGTGCTCAATCAACAACGGCGCAAAAAGTAAAATTTAAATATAAAGCCTATTGGGGCGGGTTTGTTGTCGCGGAAATCAACAGTGAAACCGTTCTTGATGCCAGCAATTATGAGACTGTAGCAAACTACCGTGTAAAAGGCGTCGCTATGATTATGGGTAAAATGGAAAACCGAACCATGGCCCGTGGCATTCTCCATTCTGACGGAACGTATCATCCTGAATATTATGAAAGTATGGGCAATTTCGGCAAGCTTATCTACAATAATCAAGTTACATTTGATCCTGAAACCTTGTATGTAACTGATCTTGTCCAGGATCTGAAATTGCGTAAAGACACGGAATATATTCCAATTGCTGACGAGGAAAAGTATGGCATGGACCCCATGACCATTTTCCTTAATATGATACTAAATCAGAATTTCAAGGAAGCTTACTCAGAGGAAGTAAAAACACGTCAGTTTGGCGGAATGTTTGTTTCTGAACAAAGCTTTATATGTGATCAGACAAAAGAATTTAAACAAGAAAGTCGTTCCGTATTTAAGGGGGAGGCTTTCGCCTGTAAAATTGACGGCAAGGCCATTTCCGGTGATATAAAAAGCACCAAACCAAGAAAAAAAAGGCGACGCGGTCGCGAGCGCGATGATCAGGACAGTCGGTTATACTTTGGAAAAATGCCTGACTTCGAAGGAACCGTCCCCGTCTACACCGAGTTTCCCATCGGATGGGGAAAAGTACGTATTTATCTGTCCGAATTCAGTGTTGAACCAATTAAAGGGTCTATAGTCACAGCCAAGAATAGTAAGGCGGATGAGTGACCGTTCTTAGAACCACCTAAGTTTTTTAAAGATTATTACCTGCAAGGTTACAATAACAATCAGAATTGAGCAGAATATCCAAAATGCATCTGAATTGTCAGCTCCCGGTATCCCCCCGACATTTATTCCCAGCAAGCCCGTCAGAAAACCGAGCGGTAGAAATACCGCAGCGATAACCGATAGGATATACATATTCTTGTTGAGCCGATCTGATAAGATATTCGCAAGCTCATCTTTGACAATTTGTGCACGTTCACGAATGGCATCAAGGTCTTCAACATAGCGCAGTACACGATCATAATTTTCGTATAAATGACGTTTATGGCTGCTGATGAGCCAATCTTGTTCAGAAATCCGTAGTTGGCCAATAGCATCCTTCTGTGGTGCCATATAACGTCTCAATATTATGGCTTTCTTACGTATGCTGACAATGTTTTCCCTGAGTGATAAATCTGGGTTCTCAAGTATCCATTCTTCAATATTATCTGTTTGCTCGTCAAGGTCCGTGATGACGGGTTCAATTCTTTCAAAAAGTTTAGCAACCAGTTGAGAAATAAATTGCCCTGCGTCGCATGGGCCAGTCCCCGAATTGATTTTAGTAACAATATCCGACACTGCTTTAAGTTTTCGTTTTTGAACACTAATAATACGGTGCCGGTCGACCCACATTCGGATTGAAACCATATCTTCCGGGCTCGCATCGACATTTAGATTTACGCCTCTCAATATAATGATAGCGCCGCCGTCTATTTCAGTAATCCGGGGTCGGGTCTCTTCCGCAAGAAGTGCCGATACCACAAACGGATCAAGATACGAAAGCTCTGCTTCAAGCCAGTTTCTTGTATCTTTAGCGCCTGCGTCCAAGTGAACCCAAGCAAGTTGATCGTTAGCTATCTTTTCACTGGCTATTTTGACATCGATGATTTCGCTTCCACCACCTTTTCCGTCAAATTCAAAGCCGTATAAGATTGGATTACTCATTTAAGTTCCCTAATATTTTTGACATGGATATCGCGTTGTGGGAAGGGGATTGTAATGTTGTTTGCTTCAAATTTATCCCAGATAGCAAACAAAACATCACTTTTTGGACGTTTCCTGCCTTCAATAATATTATCGACCCAAAAATAGAGAGCAAACATAACCGCGCTATCACCATACTCTTCCAAAAAACATTCGGGCGGGTTTTTTTCACTACATTTAGGATGCTCTCTTGCCGCTTCAACAATAAGTTCAGATGCCTTTTTTAAATCCGTTCCGTAAGCAACTCCTATATGAATATCAATGCGCCCTAGTGTATTGGTGTAAGTCCAGTTGGTCATCCGGTGTGTTATAAAATCCTCATTTGGCACCATAATTTCGCGATTCTCGAAAGTTTCGATAAGCGTATATCGGGCGCCAGTATGTCTGACGAATCCAGTGGTGCCGTCTTCGAGTTCAACAAGATCGCCCTCAACAATTGTTTTTTCAAACAACAAAATAATCCCACTGATAAAATTGGATGCAATTTTTTGTAATCCGATACCAACACCAATACCAATAGCACCGCTAAAGATCGCAAGACCAGTAAGATCGATCGCAAGCAAATCAAGTGTTATTATGAAGCCGATGAAATAGACAAGTATCTGAAAAGATTTGATAATTAGTGCACGATTGCTAACTTTTACGTTGCTTAATTTCTTAATGTGTTCTTCGCCGAAATCCGATAGAAATCCAGCTATCCAGAAAACTAGGATGACGATAATTGACGCTCTGGCAATTAGATAGGCTGAAAATCTGGTTTCTCCAAATTGAAAGGACATGGTATCTGACGCGAGAAAACCTTGAACAGGTGATAAATATCCCATAAATCCAGCTACAAAAAAACCGATAACAACAGAAACAATTAGTAACTTTGCTATCCATCCTTTTGGTTTAAGCAGTGATTTTAACATCATTTGTAACACCCTGTATTTGTTGTCTGACATTATGAACAAAAATATTTGAAGATTAAAGTAAAATTAGAAATCTTCGGCGAGGAACGCCCATCTTTCATGATCTTTATACTCATTTCCGATCATCAGATATTTGCGTGAAAATCCTTCTCTTTCAAATCCAAGTGACTTAATCAGCGCGATAGAAGATGTGTTCTCTGGCTGTATATTCACCTCAATGCGATTGAGACCAATATTTTGAAATGAATGCCGCAGGACAAGGCGTATGGCTTCCTTCATATAACCTTTGCCCGTCTTACTTTCATCAGCATAATAGCCAAGACTTCCGGAGCTAAAGGGGTCAAGACGAATACTATTTAGATTGATCACACCAACAAACTCTTGTGTGTCTTTTGTATAGACGAAGAAACCAAGGACTTTTCCCATTTTAATCCGCCTGATATATTGGTCAAAATAGGCAGGATCACCAGATACATAGACCCACGGTTCATGAAAATCTCTATTATTTCGCACAAAATCTATAAAGGTTTTTTTGTGGGCCATACTAGGAAGTTGAAGTTCGACCACTTCGCCGCGAGCAATGGTTTGGGTGAATACCGAATTTAAGGGAGAAGAAATTTTCATCTTTTAATTCCCCCTCAAATCTCAGCGTGAAAACTTGTTATTTGATGGAAATCCGTGAGGGGGCATGCGCCCTACTTGACCACGTTTTCCTGCCCAAGGGAGAAGGTCGGTTTCAGTTCTTGTCTTTCCGCCGCGCATTTCCCAGCTGAGGCCTTCTGCACTGTTAAAGGAAATAATATCACCGAGAGTACCGCCTTTATATTTTTGTAATATGGCCCCGCGACCGCGGGTCATTTCAGGCATTTGATCAAGTGGGAATATAAGCAATTTTCGGTTTTGTCCGACGACTGCAATCTGATCATGACCTTCTTTTATGAGTAGAGCGGTAGTGGCTTTATTCTTGCCGTCTTCCACGTTCATGACCTGTTTACCGTTTTTGGTACTGGCAATCACTTTGTCGGCCTCTGCGACGAAACCGCGGCCTGTTTCAGCTGCTATAATCAACTTACTTCCAGGCTTATAAACAGACAGGGAAACTATTCTTTCATCATTGCCCAGATCAATCATCAATCGAACCGGTTCACCGTGACCACGACCACCGGGGAGCTTATCAGCACCAAGCGTGTAAAACCGACCGTTCGTAGCAAACAAAAGAACTTTGTCTGTGGTTTGACAATGGAATGAGAATTTTTCTTCGTCGCCTTCTTTATATTTTATTTTATCATCAATTGCCACATGGCCCTTCATGGCTCTAATCCATCCTTTACGTGAACAAATAACCGTTACCGGTTCTTTTTCAATCATCGCCTCAAGTGGGATAACTGCCGCTTCCGGAGCATCAGAAAAATCAGTGCGCCGTGCACCAAGATCTGTTTTCTTACCAAAGTTTTCTCGAAGTGCGCGGATATCGGTAGCAATTGTCTTCCACCTAAGTTCTTCGCTATCCAGAAGCGCGAGCAACAGGGCTTTTTCTTCTTCAAGTGCTTTGTGTTCAGTCTTAAGTTCCATTTCTTCCAGTTTGCGAAGGGACCTTAAACGCATATTGAGGATCGCATCCGCTTGAACTTCAGTAAGATTGAAAGTATCCATCAAGCATTTTTTGACGTGGTGTTCTTCACGGATAATGCGGATCACTTCGTCAAGATTTAAAAACGCTATCAAATAACCGCTAAGGACTTCAAGTCGGTGATCAATTTTTCCGAGCCGGTAAGTAGATCGCCTTATAAGAACATTTTGACGGTGATCAAGAAAAGCCTGAAGCACTTCGCGCAGGTTCATTACCCGCGGCATCTTACCGCCTTCTAATACGTTCATATTAAGTGAAAAACGGTTCTCAAGATCAGTAAGTTTGTACAGACTTTCCATCAGCATCTCGGGTTCGATGGTTCGGTTTTTAGGTTCGATGACAATGCGGATATCTTCTGAGCTTTCATCAAGCACATCACCAAGGATCGGTAGTTTTTTATTATAAATAAGATCAGCTATTTTCTCGATCAGCCGTGATTTTTGAACCTGATAAGGTATCTCTGTAATAATGATCTGATACATTCCACGGCCAGTTTCTTCCACGTGCCATTTGGCACGCGTACGAAAACTACCGCGCCCCGTCTCATAGGCTTCGATGATATTTTCTCGTGGTTCAACGATCGTGCCCCCGGTTGGAAAATCCGGTCCCTGAATATAATCAACAAGGGTCACAGTTCTTGCATTTGGCGTTTTAATTAAATGGAGAAGCGCCTGACAAATTTCATCAACATTGTGCGGCGGAATACTGGTCGCCATACCAACCGCAATACCCATCGCACCGTTAGCGAGAAGGTTAGGGAAGTTAGCCGGCATTACTGTTGGTTCTTCTTCCTCACCGTCATATGTCTCTCTGAAATCGACTGTGTCTTTATCGATATCTTCCATCAGCGCCACGGCCACTTCGGTCATCCGTGCCTCGGTGTACCGCATGGCGGCGGCATTATCACCGTCGATATTACCAAAATTACCCTGTCCGTCGACAAGCGGGTATCGCACGGCGAATTCCTGTGAAAGCCTTACCATGGCATCATAGACTGACTGGTCGCCATGTGGATGGTATTTACCGATCACATCGCCGACAACGCGGGCGCATTTCTTAAATCCAGTTTCCGGATTAAGCTTAAGCTGACGCATGGCATAAAGTAGCCGTCTATGGACTGGTTTCAAGCCGTCACGCACATCAGGAAGCGAGCGCGACATAATGGTTGATAAAGCGTAAGCGAGGTAACGATCGCCCAGGGTATCACCGAGCGGAGCGTTTAAAATTGTATCTTCGGAAGTTTTCGTATTCATAACCGCTACTATAACAATATGATCGTTGGATTAAAGCTTAAAATGTTCTAATTGAAGTCAAAAAAACAACTATTCTGCAACTACGCCTATATCTACTTTTCTGCGTGAGTTTTTGGGCAGCATTTCGCCCTGTTTTTTATCAGCCATAAGCTCGCATGCTTTGGTATAAGATGGATCATTCCAGAAAACAAGACAGCCATTGCAGCCACGACCGCAACAACCTTCAACGCCAAGACGCGGTGTTTTAAACTTGCGATCTTTATTCTCTTCGTCGGTGCTGGATATAAGTCTATCGGAATAGGTCATACACATGGCACCGTGTACAAAAGATTCTATTTTAACCTCAGGGCATTTTTCGCGAATTTCCTTTAACTCTGCGAAGGAAACCTCACGGGCCAATACACAAAGCTTTGCGCCCTGTTCTTCCCAGAATTTAACACTGAGCCGCGAACAGATATTTGCTTGCGTTGAAATATGTAGCTCTAAATCGGGCGCATGTTCCTTTACATATTGAAATACACCTGGATCGGCAATGATCACCCTGTCCGGCTTAACTTTACGTACGGTATTCACATACTTTTGAAGCTTCGGCACATCTTTGTTATGAGAAAATAAATTCAGAGTAAGATAAACACGTACATTATGCATATGAGCAAATTCAACAACTGTCACAACGTCTTCGGGGCTAAAATCAGACTTGGTTCGAAGGCTTAAATCAGGCGTGCCGAGATAGACGGCATCAGCCCCGTAAAGCACCGCCATTTTAAGCTTCTGAAGATTGCCTGCCAAAAGCTCAGAACGTACTGGTCTTATGGAATGTGCTGGCCTACTTGCCATCTAATCACCTATTTTCCTGCTGTTTTGCGCTTCTATACTGGAATTTAAATTAAATGTCTAACCAATATAATCTCTAAATAACCGCCGTGCCTGAGGTAATTTCTTGCCCGAAGGGTTAAGCATATGGCGTTCCATGAAAAACTCCGTAAGGCCAAGTCCATCCGAAACATCATCCATATTAACATTTTCACCATTTCCTACTAAAAATAATGGCAGTCGCAGCATTTTATCGTGGTATGGCTCCCCCGCAGTGCGGCTGACGGCACGTCCAGACTTTGGTGAAACATAAATAAGATCTTCCGTAACTCCCGTTGCGACGCAGTTTTCAAGATTAAGAGCAAAACCAAGTTCTCCGAGTAGGCCAAGTTCCCAGCGTATCAGTAGCGGAGCCCAGTTTATAATATCCTCTCCAGCCCCTTCTAAAGTGTCCAGAAATGTGAGAAAGCCGTCTAATAGAATCTCGTGAGCTTCATTTTCAGGCATAGCCACGCTAAGTATACTGCAACAACTGTTAAGTGCTGCGAGCTTCGCTGGGTGATAAAGAAACGAAACAACCCGCGCTCTTTTAAGTTCAACCGAATAGGTACCAAGGTGGGTTTCAAGTCGTCCGCGCCATGTAATGGCCACCTCATTACCGGGTTGAATGTTGCCACGTTGGCGACGACCAAAACCACCCTTAACGATACCAGAATGCCGCCCATGCCCGCGGGTCAATACATCTAGTATGGCGTCATATTCGCCGTACTTTCGGCTACTTAATATAATCCCTTCGTCGCGCCATTCCATTTAGGTCACCTTTGTGATATTTTAATCGACTATTATGATTAATGTTATTTTAAACTTAAATAGGTAATTTATTCAAAATAAAAGAAAAAATTAAATTTATACTTAGGTGCCCATTTGCTGAATATCAGTAAAAATTTTCTTGAAGCCATAATCGAGGCCACACCGAACGCTATTTATCTTAAAGATGAACAGGGTAGGTACCTTATGATTAACGAAAAAGGTGCAAGCTCAGTGGGCTTATGCATCGAAGATTTTATCGGCAAAACAGATGCAGAGGTTTTCCCGTCTGAACTCGCCAACAGAGTAATGGAGCTCGATCGTCAGGTTTTTGCGGGGTATGACCACAGTGGTGAGGAAAAAGTAAGTGATGAGCTGTATTTTTATAGTCATAAATTTATTATAGAAGACGATGATACTGGGGATCGTGTTATGGTCGGAATTTCAACCGATGTGTCTGATCTAAAAAATACAGAAATAGAGCTTGAGCGTGCAAAGGTAAAAGCGGAAGAGGCTAGCGGTCACAAGAGTGCTTTCCTACAAAACATGAGCCACGAACTTAGAACGCCTCTTAATGCGATTATAGGATTTTCCAGCATCCTTTCCGGTGAAAGCGGAATTGGACCCGACAAGTTTGACGAAAGCTTTCAGGAATACGCACAACTCATCAATTCAAGTGGTATTCACCTGCTTGCCATCATTAATGACCTTCTTGACCTCTCTAAAATTGAAGCAGGAGAGCAGGAATTCAGTGAAAGTGAAATAGATACGAAATATGTCATCGAAACATGTATGCAAACACTTAGCGGTATTGCCAAAGAACGCAATATCACAATTAGCGAGGATTTCCCCGAACAGATTATTACCCTAAAAGGTGATGAAAAAATCATGCGGCAAATGACCTATAATCTTCTCTCAAACGCAATTAAATATTCAATTGATGATAGTGAGGTCACGGTCAAACTCAGCATTAGAAACAGTGGTGGTATTGATGTTGCAATCATCGACGAGGGCATCGGAATGTCAGACGAAGACCTTACAACAGCAATGATCCCGTTTAGGC
>CAXBLS010000086.1:0-14622 GCA_963976585.1 uncultured Kordiimonadaceae bacterium | reverse complement strand
CAAATCCTTGACCACATCCATATGTGGAAGCGGGAAAATATTGACATCGCCTTTGTATGCGGCGATATCAATGGTACAGGCCAGCGTGTTCTTACCACCAATATTCATGGCGCAGGACCCGCAAACCCCTTCGCGGCAGCTGCGGCGAAACGTAAGCGTTGGGTCGATCTCATTTTTAATTTTGATCAGTGCATCAAGCACCATGGGGCCACATTTATCAAGGTCAACTTCATATGTATCGATGCGCGGGTTTTCGCCGTCATCTTCGTTCCAGCGATAAATGTTGAAACGCTTTATATTCGTTGCGCCTTCTTCGGCGGCCCAGGTTTTTCCCTTTTTATAAGTGGAATTCTTGGGAAGTTTAAATTCAGCCATTGTTTCTCTCCCTTCCCTTAGTAAACACGTGGTTTAGGTTTGATATAGTCAACTTCCTCGGTCAACGTATAATCGTGAACCGGGCGGTAGCTGATGTCGACTTTTCCGTCTTTAAGATGAGCAATGGTATGTTTCATCCAATCATCATCATTTCTATCCGGGTAGTCTTCATGCATATGGGCACCACGGCTTTCCTTGCGGTTGGCAGCGCAGTGCATAGTAACCTGGGCTTGACCCATGAGGTTTTCAAGCTCCATGGCTTCAATAAGGTCACTGTTCCAAACAAGTGATCGATCGTAAGTTTTAATATCTGGAAGCAGTTTTGCCACCTCGTCAATTTTACCCTTACCTTCTTCAAGAACCTCTTCGGTTCTGAACACGGCGCAGTTTCCTTGCATTGTCCGTTGCATTTGATCGCGAATGTCAGCGGTGGAAAGCGCACCGTCCGCATAGCGAAGACGGTCAAGACGAGAAAGTGCCATATCGGCGTGATCATCGGCTAGTTTTGGGTGGGCTTCGCCGACCGTGACCACATCAGAAACACGCTGCGCGGCGGCGCGGCCAAAGACGACAAGATCGATCAGTGAATTTGAACCAAGGCGGTTGGCACCGTGAACGGATACGCAGGCCGCTTCACCGATGGCCATAAGGCCCGGGACAATACGGTCTGGATCATCGGCGGCTGGATTAAGCACTTCGCCGTGATAATTGGTTGGAATACCGCCCATATTATAATGGACCGTTGGCAGAACCGGTATGGGTTCCTTATTTACATCGACACCGGCGAAAATTTTAGCCGATTCTGAAATGCCAGGTAAGCGTTCATGAAGGATATCAGCGTCAAGATGATCAAGATGAAGATAAATATGATCGCCATGCTCGCCAACACCGCGACCTTCGCGAATTTCATAAGACATTGAGCGCGATACCACATCACGTGATGCAAGGTCTTTTGCGCTTGGCGCATAACGCTCCATGAAACGTTCACCTTCTGAATTGACAAGATAGCCACCTTCGCCGCGGGCACCTTCCGTGATCAACACACCAGCGCCGTAAACACCGGTCGGGTGGAACTGAACAAATTCAAGATCCTGAAGGGGAAGGCCAGCACGCTGCACCATACCGCCACCGTCACCCGTACAAGTATGAGCGGAAGTCGCAGAAAAATACGCACGTCCGTACCCACCCGTTGCCAGTGTCGTTGAATGGGCGCGAAAGCGGTGAAGCTTGCCCGTGTTCATATCAAGGGCGATAACACCGCGACATTCGCCGTCTTCCATGATCAGATCAATGGCGAAATATTCAACGTAAAAATCCGTATCGTATTTAAGAGACTGCTGGTAAAGCGAATGAAGCATGGCGTGACCCGTACGGTCAGCGGCGGCGCATGTTCTTTGTGCAGCCGGCCCTTCACCAAATTCAGTGGTCATTCCGCCAAAAGGACGCTGGTATATGCGCCCTTCTTCGGTACGGCTGAACGGCACACCGAAATGCTCTAACTCATAAACCGCTTTGGGCGCTTCACGGACCATATATTCAATGGCGTCCTGATCACCGAGCCAGTCAGACCCTTTGACGGTGTCATACATATGCCACTGCCATTTATCCGGGCCCATATTACCGAGCGACGCGGCAATGCCGCCCTGCGCGGCAACCGTATGTGAGCGGGTTGGGAAAACTTTTGAGATACAAGCGGTCTTTAGGCCGCTTTCTGCAATGCCCATGGCCGCACGAAGTCCGGCACCACCGGCACCAACCACAATCGCGTCATAGACATGATCTTCTATTTCATATGAATTGCTCATGTAAACTAACCTTTAAAGCGCAATTTTTAATATGGAAAAAACGGCGGTGATACCAACGGCAACACAGCCAAATGTAACGAGCATCTGAAGAAGCACTTTTGATCCTTCTGAATGGATGTAATCTTCGATGACAACCTGAAGCCCGAGTTTTAAATGATAAATGCCCGTAATGACAAATAAAAGCATCAGAACCGCAACAATCGGCGAGTTCATCCAGCTTATCACCACTTCATAATCGGCCTGTGTCATTTGCACAACGCTTGATACAAACCAGATTGTGAGCGGGATCAACGCAACGGCTGTTACTTTTTGCATCCACCAGTGATGGGTACCGTTCTTTGCAGAACCAAGACCACGTACTTTACCGAGAGGGGACCGTAAACTCATATCATCTCTCCTATATAAGTCCGTATCCGATCGCCCAGCTCAGGACGGTCAGTACGATGGATGAAAGAAGCACCAGTTTGCTGGAACGGTGAGTATCTTCAAGGTCGAAACCTTTGCCCATATCCCAGAACAGGTGGCGGATGCCGTTACACATATGAAGCATCAGGGAAAATGTAAAACCGAATAAAAAGATTTTACCAACGATGCTGCCCATGACCATACGAAATTGATCATACGCGTCCGGCCCGGTGGCGATGGCAATAATCCACCATGTGATGAGAAGGGCGCCGCCGCCAAGGGCGACACCGGTAGCCCGGTGAAAGATGGACAGTGCCATCTCAAGGCTCCATGAATATACCTGCAGATGAGGCGACATGGGCCGCTTGGTCTCTGACATCTGATACTCCCAGTGAGAATTAAATAATTGGAGAGTAAAAAACCCTCCCCTTCCTCTAGTGTTTTTAGCACAATGAGGGGATAGAGCAAGGCATTACCTACCTAATTTAACTATAATACTTACATTTTATATTTTTTGACTTATATTCATAAAAAATTACTAGGGGAATCATTATGAAAAACATTTTCTTTACAGCCATTTTATTGTCACTTCTGCTTAGCGGCTGCAGCGACAATTCAAATAACGAGACACAAAGCGAAATGACAAATGAAGTTTCGGCACCCATTGCCAAAAAAGTACCTTTTGAAATGGAAATTCACGGCGACAAACGAGTCGATGACTATTACTGGATGCGCGACGACGAACGCAAGGGTCCAGAGATACTTGCCCATCTTGCGGCAGAGAACGCATACCTAAAAGCCCAGATGGCCCATACAGAAGTATTTCAAGAAAAACTCTATGATGAGATCGTGGGTCGCATAAAGAAAGATGACAGCAGCGTGCCGCTGAAACGCCGAGGATATTGGTATCAAGCTAAATTTGACGGCGAAAGTGAATATCCGGTCCATGTGCGCTGGAAAGATGGCGCAGAAGAGGAAGAAACGCTCTTTGATGTAAACCAGATGGCAGAGGGGCACGGTTACTTTAATTTAAGCAATTACTCGGTCGCTGATAATAACCTGCTTGCAGCCTTCGGTACGGATACGGTTAGTCGGCGACTTTATACGCTTGAATTTAAAAATCTAGAAACAGGTGAGATTTATCCAGATAAATTAGTCGATACACAGGGAACCGGTATCTGGGCCAGCGATAACGAGCATGTATTTTATATCAAGAAAGACAGACAAACATTGCTCGGTCAGGAAGTTTATCGACACAAGCTCGGTACCGACCAAAGTGAAGATCAACTGGTTTACCGTGAAGACGATGAAACTTTTTATACGGCGCTTTCAAAATCCCGCGACGGTTCGGTCATTTTTATCCATCATAGCAGCACGACCAAGTCTGGCGTTTCTGTCCTTGATGCCAATGATCCCATGGGCAGCTTTGAACCGTTTCTTCCAATTGAAGATGACCATGAATATTCGGTCGAAAAGCTTGGCAATGACTATTATATTCACACAAATTGGCAAGCAAAAAATTTCCGCATTATGAAAGTCAGCGCAGGATCAACAGCAGACAAAAATGCATGGCAGGAAGTCGTGGCACACCGGGAAGCCGTCTATGCTGAAGATTTTACCGTATTTAATGATGCTCTTGTAATTAAGGAAAAAGAAAACGGAGTTAATCGACTTCGGGTTATATCTTTGAGTTCTGAAGAAAGCATGGATCTGAAATTTGATGATCCGGTGTTTAGCGCTTATATTTCAAGTAATCCAGAAGTGGATAGTGACGTTGTTCGCCTCAGCTATAGTTCACTGACAACGCCCTCTAGTGTTTATGAATATAATCTTGCAAGTGGCGAGAGAGAACTGCTTAAACAAGATGAGGTTATGGGAGGATTTTCTTCTGACAATTATCTAAGCGAGCGCATATCCATTGAAGCCCGGGACGGAAAAATGATTCCTGTTTCAATAGTGTACCGTAAAGATATGTTTGCCAAAGACGGAAGCAACCCACTCTTTCAATATGCTTATGGCTCCTACGGTGCGACCATTGATCCATCTTTCAGCGGACCGCGTCTAAGCCTGTTGGACCGTGGCGTGGTTTATGCCATAGCCCATGTTCGGGGTAGTCAGATGCTGGGGCGCCCCTGGTATGAGGACGGCAAGCTTTTCAATAAAAAGAACAGCTTTTATGACTTCATTGATGTGACCAAAGGTCTAACCGCGCAGCAGTACGGACACCCTGATAAAGTTTATGCCATGGGCGGCAGCGCCGGAGGGCTTCTCATGGGAGGTGTTCTTAACATGGCACCTGAACTTTATCTTGGCGTCGGGGCCCATGTTCCGTTTGTCGATGTGATAACGACCATGCTTGACCCATCAATTCCGCTGACCACGAGCGAATGGGATGAGTGGGGTGACCCGAGCAAGAAGGACTATTATGATTATATGCTTTCATATTCGCCCTATGATCAGCTAGAGCGCAAAGAGTATCCTAATATTCTCGTCACGACAGGTCTGTGGGACAGTCAGGTTCAGTATTTTGAACCCATGAAATGGGTGGCGAAACTGCGGGATTATAAGACGGACAATAATAAACTCGTATTTGAGATTGATATGGAAGCAGGACACGGCGGTGCGTCGGGGCGCTTCAAGCGTTATAAGCAAACAGCACTTGAATATGCGTTCTTTTTTGATCTGCTGGGAATTAGCGAATAGAGGCTTTTGACATTCAGGTTCAACTTGTTATTGTCTCCGTGTAAAAATAAATAATGGGAGAAAAAAATGAAAAAGTTTGTCGTTGCGGCGGTTGCCAGTGCGCTCATGTCCTTTTCTGCACAGGCGCAGGAAAGTGCGTTGACGCAGGATATGATTGATCATGCAAAATCACTTGGTGAGAGAGCATATAATTCAAGCCTAACAGAAGAAATCATTACCTCGCTGACCACCGAAGTAGGGCACCGCTTGGCAGGAACGGCCAATGATAAAAAAGGCCGCGAATGGGCCAAGGCGAAAATGCTGGCCATGGGCTATGACCGCGTCTGGGAAGAGCCAGTTACCATTCCGCTATGGCACCGTGGTTCAGCAAGCCTTAGTATGACAAAACCTTTTCAACATAATTTGGCGCTCGTCGCCCTTGGAAACAGCGTCGCGACCCCGGAAGGCGGACTGACCGCTGAGCTGGTTCAATTTGATGAATATAAAGATCTTGTGGCCGCGGAGCCAAATAGCCTCAATGGCAAGATCGCTTATGTCTCGTTGAGAATGGCAAAAACCGGACTAAAAGGATATGGCTACGCTGGGCAGGCACGTCGAAACGGCTCTGTCGCGGCTGCGAAAGCAGGCGCCTCTGCGATCATTATCCGCTCAATCGGTACCGATGATAACCGCACACCACATACTGGTAGCATGAACTATGCTGAAGGAGTGAAACAAATACCCGCCGCAGCCATTTCAAACCCGGACGCGGACCTTATTGATAACGCCCTTAAATACGGCAAGCCGGTAACCCTCCATCTTGAAATGTCATCACACACACATGATCCTGTTGTCACTTATAATGTCCTTGGTGAGATTACAGGAACGGACGAACCAGAAAAAGCAGTGATGATCGGCGCCCATCTTGATAGCTGGGATCTGGCAACGGGTGCTCTTGATGATGGAACGGGTGTATCGATTGTCATGTCAGCCGGTAAGCATATCATTGATGGCGGCGTTAAACCAAAACGGTCAATACGCGTCATGTTGTTTGCGGCGGAAGAGGAAGGCCTTTACGGTGCCCATGAATATGTTCGAGCCCATAAAGAAGATCACAAAGATTTCGACAACACCATCCTCGGCGCTGAATGGGATAGTGGCACGGGCCGCATTGTCGATTTTGCCCCGGGTGTCGGGCCAACATCACTTCAAACTGTGCGTGAAATTGGCGCGGTGCTTGCCCCTTACGGTGTGGCGACCCTGATGACTAATAATGCCAAGGGCCAGTCTGATATGTCGGCGTTAGGAAACGCAGGTATGCCAGCCATTAACCTTGGAATGGAACCGACCAATTATTTCGATTTCCATCACACCCCGAATGATACACTGGATAAAGTGGATATGCCTGCGATTACGCATAATGCGGCTATATATGCCATGTTTGCGTGGATGGCAGCGACAGTGGATGTCGACTATAAAAAGTAAGTTTAAGGAGAGAGCATGTCCCTAAAGGATATGACCGGACTTGAAAGTTTAAATGCCATGTTGGCGGGGGAATTTCCACACCCGCCAATGGCGGCGACTATGCCGTCAAGGCTTGTACACGTGGAAGAAGGCTTTGTCCGTTTTTTGGTTAAAGCGGACGAGCGCCATCTTAATCCAATGGGTGGCATTCATGGCGGGTTCAGCGCAACCGTTATGGACACGATTACCGGTGTTGCTGTCCATTCGGTCATGGAAGCGGGCAAATCATATTCGACCATAAATCTAAATGTGAAAATGATCCGTCCTATCCCCATTGATCAGGAACTAATTGCCGAAGGAACGCTTATCAATCGCTCGCGCCGGTTGGCAGTCTCGGAAGGTAAAATAATGGACGAGAACGGCAAGGTCTATGCTTCTGGATCAGCAACCTGCATGATCCTCGACTGATATTCTACTTAGTATCCGGGTCTCGTCCCAAAAATGGCTGTTCCAACCCGAACATGGGTTGCGCCGTGCTCGATGGCTTTTTCAAAATCACCGCTCATTCCCATAGATATGATTTTGATATTATTACGGCCCGCGATTTCCTTTAACTGTTTAAAATGCGGTGTCCCGTCCTCATCAAAGGGAGGAATGCACATCACGCCCGCTACGGGTAGCTTTAAATCATCGCGGCAAAGTGCGATAAAGTCGTCGGCATCTTCCGGGGCGATACCGGCTTTCTGGCTTTCGTGCCCGGTGTTTACCTGGATGTAAATATCGCAGGTTTTTCCTTCTTCTTCAAAAACACGTGCAAGCGTTCTGGCCAGCTTCGGACGGTCAACGGTCTCAATAACGTCAAACAAATGCACTGCCTGACGGACTTTATTGGTTTGAAGCGGGCCGATGAGATGTAACTCAACACCGTCAAATTGGTCTTTAAGCGCGGGCCATTTCTGCGAAGCCTCCTGAACCCGATTTTCACCGAAGACTCGCTGTCCGTCTTCGAGTACAGGAAGGATAGTTTCTTCAACATGAACCTTGGAAACAGCAACCAGTGTTACATCGCCTGGATCGCGACCACAGCGCGTTGCCGCGGAGGCAATTTTTTCTTTAATATTCACTAGATTACTGGTCATCAATAAAACCTTCAGTTAAAGTCATTTTATGAAAAGAAACCTAGCAGAGATTTCACAAGAGCTCAATCGTCAAAGTGGCTGGAAAGACCTGCCTCATCTGATATTTATAACAGATCAAGAGGCTCAACCGCTTCCCGAAGCAGTCATCGAAAACCTTCCTCCTGGGGCGATGGTCATTTTCAGGGATTATGACCACGAGAACCGGGCAGAACTGGCATCAGCTCTGAGATATATTTGTAGATCAAAAGACATAAAATTTCTTGTCGCCGGCGACATAACCCTTGCACTGATGGTTGGTGCCGACGGCATCCACTTGCCGGAATACATGATCAATGAAGCAACGACAATTCACCACGATTATCCGAAGTTATTCGTAACCGCATCATGTCATGCCAAGACCGCCGTCGGGGAGTTGCCGTTGCCCGAGGTCGACGCCATCTTATTGGCACCTATTTTTGCGACCAGTAGTCACCCTGAGACGATAAATGATCCCAGCCTGGCGATTGGCCCGAACAAGTTGAGGATAATTTGTGAAGACATCAAAAGACCCGTTTATGCTCTGGGCGGTGTAAATAGTACAACAGCAGAGACGTTAATTGGCACAGGGGTAGCGGGCATTGCGGCAATAAGAGGATTTTAAGTTTCAGAATTAGAAGCTGAGGTTCGTGCCAAAGATGAGCGACTGCACGTCATCAACCCCGGCGAATTCATTGCTCATGCCATAAGAGTAATAGGTGAAACGGCCAGTGAGGCTGACATTGGAGAATAGTCTGTAGGCCGCGCCAAGTTCATAGGCAGAAATGTGCTCAAAAATATCATAATCTTGCGAAAGCAGCAGCGAAGCTGATTTGCTATATTCACCCAGACGTAGATTTGCTGACCAGGTATCACTCATATAACCAAATCCTAGATCAAAACCGGACATGTCGGACGAGAAAAGGAAATCATTGCGACTGTAGGATGCCCCAAGCCTAAATCCAGAATAACCAACGCCGAGGGAGAGATTGTAAGCGCGCTGGGCAAGCAGGCCGTCGTTTAAGAATGTCGCATAACGATTTGTCGGCATGTTTATGAAGCTCGACCCGACAACAAGCTCAAGAGACTTGTTTGACTTAAACGGAGAGCCTTCTTTTCTTGATGGATTTAACGAGACAACAAGCTGCGAGCCGCCCTGTCCACTACTAGAGAGCAAGCCAGGTGTTACACTGCTACCAATTGCTGGTGATATCGCAGGTAAATTGAATGATATAGAAGGATTATATTGATATTCGTGATTGACCTGCAAAAGAGGAACAGACTTGTCGTTGGACTCTCCCAGTGCGAGGACGGACTCGCCCCTGTCTTTAGGGTCCGTCAATAGAATATACTGCTCTGCTTCTTCCTGCGGATTTAGAAATTGAAGAAAATCGTCCTGCAGTTCTTCTCCGACGAGATCGTCAAGAGCAGAGATTGAATCTTGAATTGAAGGGGCTTTGTAAGAGGGATTAATGCGAATCTGTTCCTGAGCGTGCACGCCCATGGCTAACCAAGGCGTGCTAATAAGGCCCATTATAACGGTCGCAATGCGAATTTTACCAGTGTACTTTTTCACTGCATTTTCCAGATAAGTGCTTTATATATCACAACAATATCGGCCAGTTGCAGTGATATGACTGCATCGACCACATTGCGATATTTATTATCACAAAAAGTCTTTCAATTTCTTTCCTGTATAAGTATATAGAATTAAAATATAAATTCAATCTTTTGAATGAATAAAGCGTATTTTTTCACTGATTTGAATAATTTTCATTAATCAATATGGATAAACCGCTTTATCTAGACAGCCGCAATGGTTATGATGCACGAAATTGTGAAGCGGGCGGCGCAAATTATTACCCTTATATTGGGCTAAAGGAATGGAATATAAATGATAGTAAAACATAAAATTTCTGTGAAAATCGGTTTAACGATGCTGATGACACTGATTTTATTGCCCCTTAGTGGATGTGGTGGACGAAGTGATATTGGCGAGCCTCGTGATAATATTGCAGCAGCTGAAGAAGTCTATACAATTGGTGTTAACGCCTATCTTTGGCGTGCAGCGCTGGATACACTATCGTTTATGCCGATGCTTTCTGCGGATCATGAAGGGGGCGCAATTCTTACTGACTGGAAAGTTAATCCCGCCAATGCAAATGAACGCACTAAAGTTGACGTTTATATCGTAGGTAAAGAGTTACGTGCGGATGCGTTGAACATCACCGTACACAGAGAAGCACTGAGAGACGGCAACTGGATTTCCATCGAACCTCGCCCTGATGCGGCAACACAGATCAACACTGCGATTGTAATACAGGCAAGATTACTGCGACGCGATAACGCGCCGCTTACGTCTCGCTAAAGTTAAATGATAGATAAATAATGTTTCGAGCATCGCGATTTAGGCTACTTTTGTTGGCTGGCGATGCTCATTTTTTTAGATACCGGGATCAATGAATATGACACGCTATAACGCCGGCGCGACCGAGGCAAAATGGCAAAAAGTATGGGCGGATAACGATACTTTCAAAGTGGGGGAAGATCGCAGCAAACCGAAATATTATGTGCTCGAGATGTTTCCATATCCATCGGGCCGTATACATATGGGGCACGTAAGAAACTACACCCAAGGGGATGTGGTCGCCCGCTATAAACGTGCAAAGGGCTTCAATGTCCTACATCCAATGGGATGGGACGCCTTTGGTATGCCCGCAGAAAATGCAGCGATGGAACACAATGTTCATCCTGCTAAATGGACTTACGAAAATATTGACCATATGAAAAAGCAGATGAAATCCATCGGCTTTTCCATCGACTGGTCCCGTGAGATTGCTACTTGTGATCCTGAATATTATGGCAAAGAACAGGCAATGTTTATCGATTTTCTGGCTGCAGGTCTGGTTTACCGCAAAGAAAGTTGGGTCAACTGGGATCCCGTGGATAATACTGTGCTTGCGAATGAACAGGTTATTGACGGTAAAGGATGGCGTAGCGGGGCTGCCGTTGAACGCAAGAAACTAAGTCAGTGGTTTTTTAAGATAACTGATGCTGCCGATGATCTCGACGCACAATTAGGCGCACTTGACCGCTGGCCGGAAAAAGTGCGTACCATGCAAAAGAACTGGATTGGAAAATCCAAAGGCATGCATCTGACATTCAGTGCCTATGGCCGGGACGAGCAGATATCAGTTTATACCACGCGTCCGGATACAATATTTGGCGCGTCTTTTATCGCTATCGCGGCAGATCATCCAATTGCTACACAGTTTGCCGAAAATAATGGTGATCTTGCAGCATTCGTCGAAGAATGTAGAAAGCTTGGCACTAGCGAGGAAGCCCTTGAGAAAGCGGAAAAGCGAGGCTACAAACTTGATCTTAATATGCAACATCCGTTCATGGATGATTGTAAATTACCGGTTTATGTGGCGAATTTTGTATTAATGGAATACGGAACAGGAGCCGTTTTTGGCTGTCCGGCTCATGATCAACGTGATCTTGATTTTGCCAGAAAATACGAGCTCGACGTTCAAGCAGTGGTAATACCAAAAGGTGAAGACGCAGCAACGTTTGCCGTTGAAAATATTGCCTATACAGACCCCGGAGTAATTGCTAACTCAAAGTTTCTAAATGGGCTATCCATTGAGGAAGCCAAGCTAAAGGTAATTGCCCTTGCTGAAGAGGGTGGCTTCGGTGAAGCAACAACCAATTACCGTTTGCGTGACTGGGGCGTCAGCCGTCAGCGATACTGGGGTGCGCCGATCCCGATGGTATACTGTGATGATTGCGGTGTTGTGCCGGTGCCTAAGGGCGACCTTCCAGTGGTGCTACCGGACGATATCAGCTTCGATAAACCGGGCAATCCTCTTGATCATCATCCGAGCTGGAAACATGTAAGCTGCCCAAGTTGCAAGAAGGCCGCCGTGCGTGAAACAGACACTTTTGACACTTTTATTGATAGCTCATGGTATTTTGCTCGCTTCGCGTCTCCCCATTCGGATAAGCCCTTTGACAAGGAAGCCGCCGATTACTGGTTGCCAGTGGATCAATATGTTGGTGGCGTAGAGCATGCGATATTACATCTTCTTTATTCCCGCTTTTATACTCGTGCGATGAAAGAAATCGGACTTTGTGATGTTAAGGAACCGTTTGACGGGCTTTTCACCCAGGGTATGGTCTGTCATGAAACCTACCAGAATAAAAATGGTGACTGGGTCTTACCAGAAGAGCTTGAAAAACAGAAAGACGGCAGCTTTATTCACCGTGAAACCGGTGAAGTTGTATCCACTGGCCGTTCAATTAAAATGTCGAAATCAAAAAAGAATGTTGTTGACCCTACGGCCATAATCGATACTTACGGTGCTGATACAGCGCGCTGGTTTATGCTATCTGATAGCCCACCTGAACGCGATCTTGAGTGGACAGAAGAAGGCGTGGAAGGAGCATGGCGCTTTACACAGCGTCTCTGGCGCACAGTGACAACCAACATTGATAAGACGGTCAAGGATATGATGGAGCCGAAGGAATTTGGTAAAGCAGCCGTCGAGCTTCGTCGAATGACCCACCTTTCAATGGCCCAAATCGGAAAAGATATCGAAGATTTCCATTTCAATAGTTCTGTTGCGCAAACCTATAAATTTGCGAACGCGATAGCCGCGTTTGATCCTGATGGCAGTGACGGTGACAAATTTGCACTTTTCGAAGCGGTGAAGACGATTATTTTGCTAACGTCCCCAATGATGCCACATTTGGCTGAAGAAATGTGGACAATGATTGGAGGAGAAGGTCTGGTTTCTGATGCACCGTGGCCGGAAACAAGACCGGAGCTGATGCAACAATCATCGGTGACCGTGGTCGTGCAGGTTCAAGGCAAGCTTCGCGACAAGCTTGAAGTTGATAAAGATTTGGATAAGCAGGCGCTGGAGGCATTGGCGCTGGCATCTGTAAAAGTTCAAAACGCCATCGGCGAAAAAGAGATCAGAAAGATTATTGTTGTCCCCAACAAAATCGTTAATATTGTCGTTTAAGGCATTAAAGTCAGAGGTATTAAATGCATCGTGGGTTTAAATCAATTGGCAAGGTTCTAAGCATTTTATTGGTGCTTGCCCTAACATCCTGCGGTTTTAAACCAATGTATGGTGCAAATTCTGAGAGCGGGTCCGGTCTGGCACAGGTTATGGCCAATATAGATATTGATCAAATTAGAAATATGGAGGGTCGCCAGGAAAGACTTTCACAACTCCTTCAAAACAATCTGCTGGAACGCATCTCACCGCTTTCTTCTGATGGATCGCAGACGCTCTATTTACTCAAGGCGAGTTATGATGTTGAAGAGGCTGGTTACGGTATTAGAGAAGACGAGTCTGTGACACTTCAAAATTTAAAACTTACCGTGGCGTTCAGACTTATTGATATTAACTCAGATAATGCGATTATGGACGGAACCGCCCGCGCCATCGTAACCTACGATCTGGTGCAATCGGATTTTTCCAATATGACTGCGCGAAACACCTCACTTGAACGGCTGTCAGAAGAGGTAGCAAACCAAATCATCACACGCATCGGTACATATTTAAGCGAAAATCCCCAAGGAGTGGAGTGATGAAGCTTTCGTACCGTGATATTGATGCACAGGTTAAAAAGCTATCCCCGCAGTATCTCGCCGTGCTTGTTTTTGGCCCGGATGAGGGGCTGGTACGCGAGCGCGCGACGAAGATTGCCAAACAAGTGGTCGAAGATCTTCAGGATCCTTTTTTGGTCGCAAATATTGATCCGGATAGTTTGAAATCAGAGCCAGGGCTACTTGCCGATGAGGCCGCCGCCATTTCAATGATGGGTGGTCGCCGGGTTATTCGGGTCGAGGGTGCCGCGGAAAATACCACCAAGGCCGCACAAAGTTTCCTTGAAAATCCAATCGGTGACGGTCTTATTATTGTTACGGCGGGAAATCTTCGCCCGACTTCGGGACTGCGAAAGCTTTTCGAAAAAGCGAAAAACGCTGCCGCACTACCCTGTTACGAAGATAATCAGGCGTCACTTGATGCGCTCATTCATGAAGTGATGCGTGAAAACGGGCTTTCAATTGATGCTGATGCAAGTTCATTTCTGCAAATGAATTTGGGAAGTGACCGTTTGGTGTCCAGAAGTGAACTTAACAAGCTTGCTCTTTACATGGGACCTCCCGATAAAAGGCCTAGCGATATGGTAAACCTCGATGACGTTGCCGCCTGTGTTGGCGACAGTGGTACCCTGAGTATTGACACCATCACCAGCGCCACCATTAGCGGCGATTTGCGCGGCCTTGATGATAGTCTATTTAAAGCCTTTAATCGCGGCGAAAGCCCGATCGCGGTGCTGAGATCGCTACTGCGTAAAATTCAACGCATGCATCTCGCGCGTGGTTATATGGATCAGGGATTCTCGGCTGAACAGGCGATGGGAAAACTGATCCCAAAAGTTTTTGCCATGGAAACCCGCCGCTTTAAGGCCGACCTTGCAAAATGGACCACCGGGCGCCTTGCTAGTGCCATGTCAATCACATCAGACGCCGAACAAGACTGCAAAACCATTGGCATGCCCGTTGAAGCCATCTGTGCCCGCGCCTGCCTTCGTATTGCTAACGCGGCAAAACGCTGACCTAAGTTAAATATAAAAGAATTTTTGAGTTCATCGGGCTGGTTTGGCTGCTAGATAGAAAAATCACACGAAGAATTTTTAGCATTCAACTCTGTCTA
>CAXBLS010000085.1:0-14637 GCA_963976585.1 uncultured Kordiimonadaceae bacterium | reverse complement strand
CATTGCCCACGCCTCGATAAGCGGAAATCCGAACCGTTTTTCAAATAGCGCATGATGTTTTGGGTTTACGCCAGCCCCGAAACCAAATTTAACAGAATGATTTTTGTCGTTTTTATTTTCTGGAATATTAAGCAAAATGGCCGGCAGTACACCCAGATAATGCAGGGCTGTTGCCCCACTTTCACGGACTGTTTGCCACCAGGTGGAAGGATGAAAGCGGTCTAATTGAATGATGCAGCCACCCGTGATCATCATTGCCATAGACGAACATGCCAATGCGTTCATATGTACTAGTGGAAGCGGGGTGAGTAATCGTTCTTTTCCTGGACTTAGTTCACATAACCCACCCAGATCGCGATACCACTCACCAAAAACAATAAAATATTCGTTATTGAGCACGCAGCCTTTTGGTTGGCCGGTGCTACCCGAAGTATAGAGCATCGCGCATTCGGTATTAATATCAGCGACAGCATCTTTTTTTGGTTTGGTTGGTGGCGGGACGGATGAGGTGTTGCTTAAGAATAATACAGGAGTTGCTAATTTGCTGTTTTTTACAGAATTTAAAATCAATTTTCGTTTTTCATCTAAACTAACAATCAGGTCTAATTCGCTGTGAGATATAACATATGATAATTCTGAAGATGAAAAGTCGCCATTTAAGGGAACAATGCTTACACCCAATGCATTGAGTGCGAGCCAGTGAAAGAAAAAATCTGGCCGATTATCAAGCAATATCCCGACACGGTGACCGATGCCATACCCGGCTTTTTCATAATGCTTTTTAAGAGGTAATATTTCATCAGCAGCTTGTGCATATGTGAAGTCGATGGCGCCTTTATGATATTTTTGCGCCGCACGCGCAGGTATATGAAGAAATGCGTTCTGACCATATTTGGCTCTGCTAGCCTTAAATATTTCATAGACTGTATTCATATACTGAACTCTGAGCTTTAGTTTATGATTGTTGACTTTATGTCTAACACAATTAAAGTATATGAAAAAGAATAATTTCATTTTTCATATACTTTAATTGTGTTCCGCAATAGAAAGAAGAATAGTGACTGAAAAAGTTGAAGATAAAAAATTTCTTGATGATTTTCTGGCTTATTTATTGGCGAGGGCCAGCCATCTTGTCTCCGAAGATTATTCGGTGGTTTTAAAAAATGCAGGAATTGATAGGCAGCACTGGAGAATTCTCGCCTCCCTTAGGGATTGTGATAAAATAACCATAGGCGAACTGGCTAAAATTGTACTGATGAAGCAACCTACGCTGACTAAAATTCTGGACAGAATGGAAGAAGAAAAACTAGTCAAACGACAGCATTCTAAAGAGGATAGAAGGTCCATTAAAATCGCCATTACAAAAAATGGTAAAGAAAAAGTCTCTGCACTCCTCATAAAAGCAAAAGAACATGAGAAAATAGTATTGAAAGATTATAGCGATGAAGAAGAGATAATTTTAAAACGGGTGCTCAGAACCTTGATTGAACGAATGTGACGTTTTCTTGTGAGGGAAGCCGGAGATCATGTTATATTACATTTTTCTTATATTATAGCCACAAGCCGATCCCAGGGCTGAACCTGTTATCGAATTGGCGTTTTACCCGCGCTCGGGAATCTTAAGATTTTTGCCGTGGCAGACACAGTGTTCTTACTTGTTTTTTCATTGTATTAGTTCATGTTAGTATCCACATTGAGCAGTTATTCAGGATTTACTTTATGACTATGACTACCCTGCGGTTTTTGCGTTCTCTGACACCGTCCGCAGTTGGTATTTCAGGATCTCTCTCTCCTCTTGCTTCAACGAAGATTTTAGAACCTTCTATACCTTCGAGAATCAATGCGGTTTTGGCGCCTTCAGCTCTTTTTAGTGAAAGAGTTTCATTGTACTTTTCTGGCCCTGAGAGGTCGGCGTGGCCAGTAAGTTCTATAACGACAGACTTCCCTTTATTTGCTTCTGCTGCAGCCTCTTCGATTACGCGCTGACCTACCTCATCAATTTCACTGCTGTCCCAATCGTAATAGATTTTATGCGGACCAGTGCTGATTACTTCGGGTTCGGTTTGCGTTGTGGGAATAGGGTTCCTAGCCTCGACTTCCTTTGCTGCGGGGGCTGGTTCTCTTTGGAAACTTGATCTTGGTCGGCTTGGTTGTTGTCCGAAATGATAGACAAAACTAACTAAAAAATCATGAGTGTCATAAGAAATATCAAAAGCATTGTTCTGGCTATCCACTAGATCGACATCGATTGATCTGAAATATCGGTACTTCAGAGCCATTTCAAAACTTTTTGAGATATTATATCTTACACCAGCGGATAGCTGATAACTAAAAACGTTTTCGGCATCGTTTGTGACGGTACTATTGAAAGCAGATATGTTGCTCCATTTAATGTTTGAGAATCCAACGCCAGTGCCAATAAAAGGTTCAATTGATTTATCTGGTGATAGATATTGAATGTCGTAAACAAGGTTAAGCATGTATCTGGTATGATTAGATTTTCCATCCACCGTATTTTGGAGGCCGTTTCCCCCTAATCCTAAACCGCCGTCGTTGATAACAAATATATGATCTACATTATGCAAGTGTTTTCCGACCTCTGCTTCCACGCGGTAATTTCCATAATCGTAACCAACGATACCGCCAAAAACAGCGCCATTTTTAAAGCCAATATTTAGATCAAGTGGGTTCCCAACCGATTTTTCGGTCCCCAAAAGGCTATACCCTCCCTCTATACCGGCATACCATCCCGTTTGCTGTGCTTGGCCAATGCTGATAAATAATAACGAGCAACAGACACTTTTCAGAGCTAATTTAAACATAATTCTAGAATCCTGTTTTGGAGTAAAATTGATAATATGGCTTCAATTATATGGGATTTGTTTTCAGGTTGGTTTGATTTCAATCAAGATGTAGTTCGATGTGTGATTATTTGATTACTATATTGCAATCAATATCTTATGATTGGTTTAGAATAAATTAATTGGTTTTGCCTTATCATACAGTTGCATGATTCTGATGCTTTAAGGCATGGGCAATTGTGGCGGCGTCATTCTATTGAGTAGAGAAACATGAAACGCGTTCAAGAATTGTTTTTTGAGTTTAAGAAGGGTCTTGACAGACGCTCACCCAATACCGACAAATTACTGTTTGATGGTGTTAATGGCCACGACGTTTACAACATAACCGCGCCATTTCGTTCTGCAAACAAAACCATCATAGCAGGGCGTGTCGAACCACGGCATAACGAAAGATCCAAAACTGTTTTTTTTGAAGAACTGGATAATGTATGGGTTCCGGTTTTTGAAGCTCCGGTGTTTGAATTGCAAGACCCCTTTGTGACCTATGTGCGAAATGAACTGGTTTTTGGCGGTGTAGAGACAAAAGAAGTTGACGACAAGGTGATTTGGAAGACGGTTCTTTTTCGCGGCCCGGACATTTACAATTTGTCTGAGTTTTTTCATGGACCTGAAGGAATGAAAGATATCAGGTTGTGTGATTTGGAGAATGGAAAGATTGCTGTATTTACAAGGCCGCAGGGTGAGATCGGTGGTCGCGGCACAATTGGCTATTTTGAAATTGATGGCCTTGAAAATTTATCGATCGAAGAATTCACGAATGCCGCTTTGCTCAACAATATGTATCATCCTATGGATTGGGGTGGTGTAAATGAAGCCCATCTATTACAGAGCGGTGAGATTGGCGTTTTAGCACATTGTGCATGCTTTAGTGATGATTTCAATATGCGAGAAAGACACTATTACGCCAAAACCTTCATTTTTGACCCAATGTACAAACAGATTAGAAATTATAAAATAATTGCTTGTAGAGATCAGTTTAAAGATGGACCCGCGAAACGAAGCGATATTTCCAACGTTGTCTTTTCTTCGGGTTTGGTCCGCGATAACGGCAAGGCAATATTGTATGCGGGAATATCTGATACCGAAGCGCATTGGATTGAGATTGACGATCCTTTTTGTCTCGAGAAATCATAAAAAACACCCCATTCTGCCCAATCAACGGGCATATTTAAGCTGAGCAATTATTGATTGTGATCAAGGAATTTGATTGCGAGTAGTATTATGGTAGTCTTACTTAATTAAGAGCATCATATATGAAGAAAAAACAAATATCAGGTTCCAAAAATATCCCTCCTGAAGGATGGGTGACGGCTGCCCGTGGTTCTGTCGTTGATGTTCATTTTCCGACAGCAAAATTGCCAATCATTAATGAAGCACTTGAGGTTTTATTAGATAATGCACCACCTCTGACGCTTGAGGTGCAACAGCATCTGGATAAACATAGCGTTAGGGCTGTTGCTATGTCAGACACGGCTGGTATTAGATGGGGTGATCTCGTTAGTGCGCGTGGTAGTCCAATAGAAGTTACAGTCGGCGATGAAGTTCTGGGGCGGATTATAAATGTGCTCGGTGAACCTGTTGATCAGGGGCTGGCCTTTTCTCCAGACGCGCCGCGCTGGCCAATTCATCGTCCATCACCGCTGATTGCCGACCAAAACAAGTCTCAATCTATATTTCAAACTGGAATAAAAGTTATTGACCTTCTTTCTCCATTGGTTAAGGGAGGAAAAGCAGGAATGTTTGGTGGCGCGGGTGTTGGCAAAACAGTGCTAATTATGGAACTTATTCAAAATATGGCAGCTATCCATACTGGGACTTCCGTATTTGCGGGAGTGGGGGAACGGACCCGTGAAGGTCATGAGCTTTATCTGGAGATGCTAAAATCTGAAGTGCTGGATAAGGTGGCACTTGTTTTTGGACAAATGAACGAACCGCCTGGTGCGCGCTGGCGAATTGGAATGACAGCGATAACGGTTGCTGAGTATTTCCGCGATGTAAAACAGCGTGATGTACTTTTACTCATGGATAATGTTTTCCGTTTTGTTCAGGCGGGGAGCGAAATATCCGGAGCTTTGGGACGTTTGCCATCGCGAGTGGGTTATCAACCCACGTTGGCAAGTGAAATAGCAGAAATGGAAGAGAGAATAGCACCGTCCAAAGGCGCTTCTATCACTTCGATACAGGCCGTTTACGTGCCGGCTGATGATTTTACAGATCCGGCGGTTACTGAAATATTCTCACATTTGGATAGCTCTATTGTGCTGTCTAGGGATATGGCTGCAGAAGGATTGTATCCGGCTATTGACCCGTTAGGGTCATCGTCTTCTTTGCTTGATCCCTTAATCGTCGGCAGAGAGCATTACTTGATCGCCCAAGAGGTGAGAAAGGCAATTGAGCATTACAGATCACTTGAAGATATAATTGCGATGCTGGGTATAGATGAGCTTAGCTCGAATGATCGACGCGCCGCTTATCGAGCTAGACGGCTGATCAGATTTCTCACGCAACCGTTTAAGGTGACTGAGCAGTTTACTGGTCATCGAGGGTGTACAGTAGATGTTTGTGATACTATCGATGGGGCTAGGCGTATTTTGAGCGGCGAATGTGACCATTGGCCGGAAATGGTTTTTTATATGGTTGGAACCATTGAGGAAGCAAAAGAAAAATATTTGAAGTTAGAGGAGAAGGTCGCTTGAAGCTTAGCATCACCACACCGTTCTCGATTATTGTGGATCAGGAAAAAATTCTTTCGTTAAGAGCGGAAGATGCAACTGGGAATTTCGGCATTTTACCGCTTCACGCAGATTTCATGACCCTCTTGGAAGTGTCGGTGATAAGTTGGAGGGATGACCTAGGCGAAGTGTGTTACTGTGCTGTAAGCAATGGGATTTTAATCGTTACGGCAGGAGAGCATGTTTCCATTGCTACAAGAGAAGCCGTATTGGGAAAAAACCTCTCTGACTTAAGGCATCATGTGCTGGGTAAATTCAACGAGGCTATTGCTCGTGAAAACAAAGTCCGAATATCGCAGGAACGCAATCAGGCTGAAGCCTTGCGAAGAGTTCAAAATTATTTGCATCAGGACGTTTATAATGCGTAAACCATCCAAAGATCCAATTGAACTTCACGAAACGGTAAAACGAGTGGAACGCCATATGCAGATTGCGGATACGGACAAAGAAAGGTCGGTGGGACAAAACCTCGCTCTCATTGGTTCAATCGGCTGGTTAATTGTTGGGCCAACGGTCATTGGAATATTTGTAGGCCGATGGCTGGATGAGTGGATGGAAAGTGGTATATTCTGGACGGGAGCCTTTATCATCATAGGCGTCTCAATCGGGTCAATGTTGGCCTGGAAAAGATTAAGGAGAGAAGGAAAATGATATCACTGTTAATGATAGGTATTAGTTTGGTGTGTGGCATTGCGCTAGGCGCCGTGTTTTTTTGGGCCCTGAAGTTGAATAGTGATCTTTATGTTTCTGAAGGTTTTAGCTGGACTGGCTTAATCCTGCATATAGGGCGCTTTGGACTTGTCGGATCAGTTTTCTGGGTAATGTCGAATTTTGGAGCACTACCACTTCTCATTTGTTTCGGAGGATTTTTGATCGGTAGGGTTGTATTTATGAAATTGATCACAGGCGTTATTGTGTAATGGAAAACCCTTTTGTATCCAACGTGATAATGATGATCGGACCGGTGCCGATAAGCTTTGAGGTTGTGGTCACATGGGGTATTATGGTGGTCCTTTGTTTGGTTGCGTGGCTATCGTGTCGTAATTTTCGTATGTATCCTGGGAGGTGGCAAACGGCAATTGAACTCCTAGTTGTCGGTATTGATGGCCAGATCACAGAAATTACAGGAGATAAGAAGCGCCACTTCCTTCCCCTGATCGGAACGTTGTTTATTTTCATCGCAATTGCAAATCTTGTCGATTTGATTCCGGGCTTATCTGCCCCAACAGCAGTTTTAGAAACGCCAGCCGCTCTGGCAGTGATAATTTTTTTCAGTGTGCATTATGTGGGTATATGCTCACAAGGTTTTTGGCAGTATCTTAAAAGTTACGCGAAGCCAAACCTACTTTTGATGCCATTTACAATTCTCTCACAAATTACGCGCACCTTTTCAATGATGATACGTTTGTTTGGAAACATCATGAGCGGGCAATTTTTAATCGGGCTATTACTCGCTTTCGCAGGACTGCTGGTGCCAATCCCTTTGATGGTATTACATGTTTTGATTAGCCTGATACAAGCCTATATTTTTGCAACACTTGCCACGGTATTTATAGCTGCCGCGATGGCAGATGAAACACGAGGAGACTAAAAATGGAATTAGAATATATCAGTATAGTAGCTGCAGCGATTACTGTTTCAGCGGGCGCTATTGGTCCGGCATTAAGCGAGGGATATGCCGTTGCACGGGCTATGGACGCTATTGCGCGACAGCCAGAGGCCGCAGGACCACTAGCGAGAACTTTATTTGTGGGGCTTGCTATGATTGAAACAACAGCAATTTATTGTCTCGTTGTGGCACTTCTGCTTCTTTTTGCTAATCCATTTGTAGAGTGATTTGATGGAATTCAATTGGTGGACATTTGGGCTTCAGATAGTCAATTTCATCGTATTGGTGTGGTTGTTGAAACTCTTGTTGTATGGACCGGTGAAGGCGGCAATTGCGCGTCGTCAGGCCGAAAATTTAGCGACATTAGAAAAAGCAAAAGAGGCAGAAAAACATGCGCAGGCCGAGATATCTAAGTTTGAGGCAAAGTCTGAAGAAATAGAAGCATCGCGACAAGAAATCCTAGAGAAGGCACGTATAGTTGAAGCGCGCGCATATGACAAATTGATACAAGAGGGCCGAGAAGAAGTTTCTAAACTGCGGGACCAGGCTCAAAAGGAAATAGAAAAACAGAACCATCAAGCACAAATAGAGATGCGGCGCGGTGCTGCGGACCTAGCGGTCATTCTCGCTCGACATATTTTAGAAGAGAGCAGCGTGGCTGATCTCAATGAATTTTTTCTCAATAAAATTGTTGGATACCTTAACACAATGGAGCCGGCCGAGTTCAATCGCATTACGGAACGTATAGAAAATGAAGTGATAAATATTGTAACGGCTGAGGAGCTTGACGTTCAAAATCAAAACCATTGGTCGAAGGTTATTGGCGGTGTATTAGGGCCGAACGTAAATTTCACGTATTCATGTGATAATTCCTTAATTGCTGGCGCTATTCTTCAGTTTCCTGATGGTGTTGTAAGTTTTAATTGGCATGACAGCTTGGATAGGGCGAAAACGGCACTTTACGAACGGACAGATAAGCAATGATCGTACCTGCAAATTTCTCCGAAACAATTGATCGTTGGCTCAACAACGTTCATGATATAACGGACGATATATATGTAGGTCCTGAACTTCAACACAAAGGAAAAGTAGAGAAAATTGGCGACGGCGTTGCCATGATCTCCGGCCTTTCAAAAACCAAATTGAATGAATTGGTTGTTTTTGATACAGGTGTGCACGGACTGGCCCTAAGTATCGATAACGGGTTATTGGGTTGTATTCTTTTAGGCCCAGTGGAAGGAATATCAGCAGGTTCAGATGTTTCTGGCAGTGGTTTGGTGGCGAGGACAAAGGTCGGAGAAAGTTTATTGGGACGTGTTACCGACCCGTTAGGTAATGTGCTTGATGGTGGTGCACAGTTTACTCAGGTCGTAAGCCGAAATATCGATCAGGCGGCACCAGCTGTATTGGACCGTGAACTTGTCACGGAACCTCTTTTGACAGGAATTACTGTGATAGACGCTATGCTGCCAATTGGACGTGGGCAGCGAGAGTTGATCATTGGTGATCGCGGCACCGGAAAAACCGCAATTGCTGTGGATACAATGATTAGTCAGAAGGAGACCGATGTTATTTGTATTTACGCCGCTGTCGGGCAAAAAAGCTCGACTATTAGCAGTGTAATTGAAGCGGTAAAGCGTTATGGGAAGATGGAAAATAGCATTTTTGTCGCCGCATTTGCCGATAGCAGTCCGGGTGCACAGTGGCTTGCTCCTTATAGTGCTTGCAGCATTGCAGAATATTTTATGGAACAGGGCCGGGACGTACTTCTGGTTATCGACGATATGACAAAACATGCAGCTACATACCGGGAATTAGCCCTTCTGCTTGGCTATCCACCCGGTCGTGAAGCATTTCCAAGCGATATTTTTTATATTCATGCGAGATTATTGGAGAGAGCGGCGCGACTAAATGCTTCAAAGGGTGGTGGATCGTTAACCGTACTACCAATTGTGGAAACGCAGGCGGGGAATTTATCTGCCTATATCCCAACTAATTTAATTTCCATTACTGATGGCCAAATTTATCTGGAACCCAAGTTATTTAATGAAGGACTTAAGCCTGCTGTGGATGTCGGACGGAGTGTATCGAGGGTTGGTGGGAAAACACAGGTGGATGTATTGCGCAAATTAGTTAGCAGCTTAAAAATTGACTATGCGCAGTTTCAGGAGTTAGAAATCTTCACTCGCTTCTCGACAGCGACAGATGAGAACACTCTTAAAATTATCAAACATGGTAGGCGGATACGGTCAGTACTGGGTCAAGAACAATATAAACCTCTACGATTTGCTGAGCAATTTGCACTTTTGTTTGCGCTAAAAGAAGACATATTGGACCAATTAAGCTTGGACGATGTCGCACTCTTTAAACGCGGTATCGGGGGGTGGGTAAGTGAACATGCCACTATACTGATAAACAGGATCGTTGAGAGCGGAGAAATTGTAATAGCAGACCGTGAAGCTCTTTGTGAAATGTTACGGCAATATGCTGCTCAGTTTCATTCTTACAAGGAGGATGATGTTGCAACACCGAGACATTGATAAACGTAAGAAAAATATTAGCAAACTTAAGGATATTATATCTGCGCTACGTTCGATAGCTGCTGTTAGATATCAACAATCGCATCAACCAGTTTCAGGACTTCGTCAGTACCGTGATGTTGTAGAGGATTCTATGAGTTTGTTAAAAGAATATTGGCCCAGAATGGAAGCGGAAGAAGAAGTGGTGGCGAGATCTCTCGTCATTGTTTTTTGCTCAGAATATGGTTTCGTGGGTGGTTTTAACCGACCGATTTTGAAAACAGTAAAATTGCAAGCCGATGATGCTGATATTGCTCTTATTGGAACACGCGGCACCCTGCTCGCGGCGGAATATGGTATTAAACCGGTATGGGCATTGCCGATGAGTAGTGACTATATGTCGGTGCAAAAAACAACCAAAGAGATAGCTAATCAGGTGTTCTCGGCAGTGGAAAAAGGCGTTTCCTCTGTAGAATTAGTTTACACTGAACTAGATGATAGGGAAGGCGCCAAAGTCGTGAAGCGGTCGCTTATTCCTGTTGAACTCGAGGCAATCCCTAAACGCAACAGGAAGAGAAACTTACCCCTTCTGAATATGCCGCCAGATGAGTTATTGGGTTATTTGACAGAAGAATATCTTATGACGTCGATTAGCTGCACCGTCATGGAAAGCCTGCACGCAGAAAACCATGGCAGGTTAAATGCAATGGATCAAGCACATCATAATATTGAAAAGAAACACGAACAGCTTCAACATATGTCCCGCCAACAATGGCAAGAGGAGATAACAACAGAATTGCTTGATATTATTACAGGCTTTACTGCTCAGAAATGTTTTTAACTATGGCGGGCTTACCTGATTTCAGCACTGACTGTGAGTGCTCGCTTTTTATCTTTTCGCCCAGTATTTCTTCTATTCCCTTTAAATTGATCGTTTCTTCTGCTTCAAGGGTCTCTATTAATTGCTCTATTTTATTTTTATAGGAAACTATGATTTCGCGTGCGCGCTCTTCCGCGGACAAGAGCATTTTTGTGACTTCTTGATCTATTTGGCCTGACATTGATTCACTAAAACGACGTGGCTGCGCTATTTCTCTTCCCAGAAAGGGGTGTTCTTCGCTTTGGCGAAAATCTACCGGTCCAATTTTTTCAGACATACCCCATCTGGACACCATGGAGCGGGCAAGTTGGGTGGCGTTTTTTATATCATCGTCTGCGCCGGAGCTGACGTTGCCTAAGAAAATTTTCTCCGCACAACGCCCGGCAAGGGATATGGCGAGACGATCACGCAAATAATCCTCCGAAAATGTGTGTCGTTCCTCCGTAGGCAGCATATGTGTACTGCCTAGTGCCCTGCCACGGGGAATGATAGTGACTTTATATAACGGGTCAGCATTTGGCAGGAAGTGAGAGACAGCCGTGTGGCCTGCCTCGTGAACGGCCAGTCTTCGATGTTCATCAGGATGAATGGCAAGTGTTCGTGTTGTTCCCATGATGATTTTATCGCGCATTTGATCAAAATGGTTCATAGTTACTTCTGTTGCGCCGTCCCGCGCAGCTGCGATTGCGGCTTCATTGACTAGGTTCTTGAGATCGGCACCCGAAAATCCAGGACAACTTGCGGCAACGGTATCTATATCGACATTTGTCGCGAGTGGTACTTTTCGCAGGTGTACTTTGAGAATTTCAACTCGAGCTGGTTTATCTGGTAATTCTAACGTGACGTGCCGGTCAAAGCGACCCGGACGCAAGAGCGCTGGGTCGAGCACATCAGGCCGATTTGTTGCGGCCAGAACGATAACGGTTTCGTGTCCCGAGAAGCCGTCCATTTCGGACAAGATCTGATTTAAGGTTTGTTCCCGTTCATCATTGCCCCCACCAAGGCCCGTGCCACGGACACGTCCGACGGCGTCCAGTTCATCGATGAAGATGATACTCGGTGCTCTTTTTTTCGCTTCGTCAAACATTTTTCGGACGCGCGAAGCACCCACACCTACAAACATTTCTATGAATTCGGAGGCGGATATATCAAAAAAACTCACCCCTGCTTCACCAGCTAACGCACGGGCCAATAATGTTTTCCCTGTGCCTGGTGGTCCGACCAATAGAATGCCCCTCGGTGTTTCGGCGCCAAGTTTCTCGTAATTCTCAGGATATTTAAGAAAATCCACCAGTTCAGCCACTTCGCGTTTTGCAGCGTCTTGACCTGCCACATCCTTGAATGTGACTTTCGGTCGATCTGTTTTTCCATCTTTTGTCGCTGTGCCGCTTAAGAAATCACCCGCATTTTTTCCCCCGAACCGATCAAGAGGATTTGTGAACATTCGTCTCATCAAAAAAAAGTAAACGGCTAAGATAACTATCCAGGGTAAAAAGGAAATAAACCAACTGGGTTCTTTAATGCTTTCGTTCCAGACTACGATATCTCTATCATCCATAATTCTTAAAACATCGGGATCAATGCCAATTGGTAGTATTGTTGTAACAAGATTGGTTTCGGCGGTATAATTTTCAAACTTTATCGGCGCGGTTAACTCAGCACTTGCAGTATTTCCTTTCAGCTTGATTTCTTTTATTGAACCGTTTGAGATTAACTCTTTGAATTGACTGTAAGAAACTTCAGCTACAGGGGTTTTTGAAACCTCTTGAGAGGTTTGAAACAGGAGAAATGAAATGAAAATGAGCGCTAAAATCCAAATCCAATTTGATGATTGCTTCATTTTGATTTTCCTTCAAAAATTTTTGCGACCATATTGGGGGCAAACTCTTTTAATATATCATATTGGCTAAGGAATATTTTTCCAGTTAAATTGTCCAGAAAATTGGATTTCTTCAACGTATCGACAATTTAAGTGTATGAACTTGATCTGAATTGTCCTTAATTTAGATCAATGTTGATGGTTATCATTTTGTTGTCGATAACAATTTTGCATAATGTTTTTGCAGGTCTAATACGGGCATGTTTGTTAGGTTTTTCGGATAATGATTATTGATTTTATTTCGCCCACTAACTGACATGTGTTTTAATATAGACTTGTATACTTCGTCTGGCGCAATGATATCTAATATGTCGAAATCTGCCAGATTATCTTTTTCACATAATAGTTTGGCAATTTTTTCTAAAAACAACTGGCTTGCCTGTTTCTTATAGCTTAAGTGTTCATCGACAGTATATTGTATTTTTGAGTTAAAACCCTGGCCACTTCCCGGTCGATCTGCTCTGAGATCGCGTTCTGGCTTACGCGCGTCTTCTTCCTGTAGATACATGAGTTCTTGAATGTGTTTCTCAATGGGATTCCAGTTAAAAATTCTCGCCTTTGCGCCATCAGCGACCACAATACATGTTTTTTTTATAGATAATGCCATTTTCACTAATTCCTTAATTGGATGATTGACTTGCTCATCATTGTAAACATATGGATTGGTAAAGTTTTGATCAGAGTCAATTTATTGGAGGCTTTTCATAATTAATTTTATTGCCCCAAACATTAAAATGCGACAGTTAATTGATTTGAATCAATATGGAGCTTGCAAATTTTGAGATAATGGTATTGTTCAATGAGGAGTAACCATGAAAGCTCTTTCTGGAATGGTTCTTAGGAACCTGCCGAAACTAGTGATCATGGATTGTGTAGATAAATTGAACCAGGGCCCGCGACTGTCCGCTATGAGAAAAAAGCTTTGGCTTTGAGTAAAATACGTGATGGCCGCGGGCTTTCAATTTGCCCATCGTCCAAGAAATTCTGTTCTCGAGATCGTCAAAATTAAGGTGACGCACTAGAAATATCGCCATAGAAAAGAGCTAGCTAGTTCAAATTGTTGATTAAATTTATATCAATATGTTAAATTACCCTATAGGTTGGTGATATAGGTATACTATCTATATTGAATATTGGGTAGGGGAACATGGCGCAGATATTAGTTGTAGACGATGATCCGAGAATTCGAAATATGCTGCAACGCTATTTGGAAGGCGAAGGATTTGCCGTCCAATCGGTTTCAAATGCAAAACAAGCGAAACTGGTACTAAAACAATTTACCATCAACCTTGTCCTATTGGATTTGCGCCTTGGCGAAGATGATGGGTTAGATTTACTGCGTGATATTCGTGTGGATAACAAAAATACAGGTGTCATAATTCTATCCGGCAAAACAGAAGTAGTGGACAAAATTGTTGGGCTGGAATTGGGAGCAGACGATTATGTTACGAAGCCGTTTAATCTTAGGGAATTGCATGCACGCATAAAAATAGTGCTCAAGCGGTTTGAAGCCGGGAGTGGGGCGCCCGATAATGTGGCGAGTATTATTGTTGACTTCGGGAAGTGGAAATTGGATTTGGGGCGCCAATATCTCGAGGACGAGGATCAGAATGAGTGCACATTAACGACGGCGGAGTTTAAATTGTTGGAAGCATTTATTTCAAACCCGCAAAGAGTATTAACACGGGAACAGTTGCTTGATATCACGACTGGTAGACGTCACGAACCGTTTGACCGGACAATTGACACGCAGGTACGAAGATTGAGGCTTAAGATGGAAGATGAGCCGAATAAACCCAGTTTAATCAAAACGGTTCGGGGAAGCGGGTACGTATTTTCTGAAAAAGTGACTAAATCTGAACGATGAAAACCATTGATCACCATTGTCATACAAAGTGCCTTTTAGTTGACGGAAATCAAATATAGTAATTGATATGTCGACTATTATCTGTCGATTAAGGAGTCGTTATGAGAAAAAGTGAACAGATAAAATTTTTTTCGCCAGACGTGATGAACGCCGTAGATGCGCTTGTTGTTGTGCTTGATCTTCAAGGAAAAATTGTTTTTGTCAATTTCGCATGTGAAGAGCTCTCAGGCTTTAAACTTGAAGAGGTAAGAAATAAGCCCGTATGGGATGTTTATGTTGCACCAGAAGAA
>CAXBLS010000084.1:0-14722 GCA_963976585.1 uncultured Kordiimonadaceae bacterium | reverse complement strand
CGGGGCCATAAAGTGACACTGATCACTGACAAGCGCGGGCTAAAATACCGCAAGATGTTTAAAGGTATCAAGATTTACGAAGTCGGCAGCGCGTCCTTCGCTGGTAAAGGTATAATTGGAAAAATACTATCAGTCCCAAAAATTGTTGCAGGTGTGTTTGAGGCGAGGTCAATCCTTAAAATGATTGGCGCAGGTGCGGTTATCGGATTTGGTGGATATCCGTCATTTCCGACGATCCGCGCGGCGCTCTCAATGGGTATTCCTACTGCGTTGCATGAACAAAATGCCGTTCTTGGTAAGGTTAACCGTTTTATGGCCAAATCGGTTGATGCGGTGGCGCTTTCATTTGAAGATACGAAAAAGGTCAACTGGCACCAGAATAAATATACGGCGGTTACGGGAAACCCTGTGCGCAAGGAAATTGTCGAAGTGGGTGATCTTTATTATCCAACACTTGGTGATGATCGCATTTTTAGAATTCTTGTGATCGGTGGCAGTCAGGGTGCAAAAATTTTTAGTGAAGTGGTGCCACAAGCGGTTTCAACCTTGCCACGGGCCTCGCAGCGGCGCTTGCAAATTACCCAGCAGTGCCGTGAAGAAGATATCGAAGCGGTACGCGCACTTTATGCGGATACGAAAATTGCCGTGGAACTGACCACCTTCATCGAAGATTTGCCAACTTGCCTTCGTTGGGCCCATCTAGTGATCGGTCGCGCTGGTGCATCAACCATCTCAGAGCTGACAGCGGCTGGCAGGCCGGGAATTCTTGTTCCCTATCCCTATGCGACCGATGATCATCAAACGGCTAATGCAAAAGAAATTGTCACTAATGGAGGTGGCTGGATTTATAAAGATAGTGAGTTTAACGCCAAGACGCTGGCAAAAGTTCTCCAGCGTATGGCCCGCCACCCCAATGAAGTTTGGGCCGCGGCTGAACAGTCAAGAAAAATAGGAAAGCCTTATGCCGCCAATGATCTGGCCGATATCGTCGAACGATTGGCGCTCGTCAAAGGTGATAGAAGTTTTGTCAAAGTGAATGACATCAAAGAAGGTATAGAGAACGAAGGATTAAGAGCCGAACAATGAGCAATGAAATCAGATCAAACAATATTGGTCACCCGGTAAATATTGGCACATTACATTTTGTCGGTATCGGCGGTATCGGCATGAGTGGCATCGCCGAGGTGATGCATAATTTTGGCTATAAAATCCAAGGCAGTGATATCTCTGAAAATGCCAATGTTGAACGTCTTCGAAAACTGGGTATCAAGATTTTTGTTGGACAACGCGAAGAGAACCTTGACGGCGCTTGGGGTATTGTTGTCTCCACTGCGATTAAGCCGGATAATCCGGAAGTGGTTGCCGCGCGGGCCTTGAAAATGCCGCTGATTAGGCGTGCTGAAATGCTTGCTGAACTGATGCGGTTAAAGTGGTGTGTTTCTGTCGCGGGTACTCACGGTAAAACGACGACTACGACGATGGTTTCCGCTGTTCTTGATGAGGCAAATTTTGATCCGACGGTGATTAACGGTGGTATCATCAATGCCTATGGGACCAATGCCCGTCTAGGCGAAGGTGACTGGATGGTGGTGGAAGCTGATGAGAGCGACGGCACATTTATCAAGATCCCTTCTACGGTCGCGGTGGTCACTAATATAGATCCGGAGCATTTAGATTTCTACGGAGACTTTGAAAATGCCAAGGCGGCTTTTGAAACATTTGTTGAAAATGTGCCTTTTTATGGATTTTCTGTGATGTGTATCGATCATCCGGAAGTCCAGGCGCTGATTGGTAAAATTATTGATCGCAGAATTGTAACCTACGGCTTTAGCTTGCAAGCAGAAGTGCGTGGGACAAACGTGTCCTTTAACGAAGGATCAGCGCATTTTGATGTTGAGATTAGCAACCGCAAGGATGACAGTGTCATAGTGCTTGAAAATATAACGATGCCCATGCCCGGGCGTCATAACATCTCAAATGCGCTGGCGGCGATTGCAGTTTCCCATGAGCTTGGAATCTCATCAGATGTGATCCGCAGGACATTTTCGAAATTTTCAGGTGTCAAGCGCCGCTTCACACTTGTTGATAAAGTGGATGGTATAACCATCGTAGATGACTATGCCCATCATCCCGTTGAAATAGCGTCAGTTTTAAGTGCTGCGCGCGAAGCGTATAATGGTCGGGTTATTGCCGTCATGCAGCCGCACAGATATACACGGCTTGAGAGCCTTTTTGATGAATTTTGCGCCTGCTTTAACAATGCGGACACCGTAATTGTGGCACCAGTTTTTGAAGCGGGTGAACAGCCCATAGAAGGGGCAGATCAAGATGCACTTGTCAGCGGTCTTCAACGCTCTGGCCATAGAGGAGTGGTTAAAATAGCCAGCCCCGAAGAACTGCCAAAAACCATCTCCGAAATCGCCGAAAACGGTGATCTGGTGATCTATCTCGGCGCGGGAAGTGTCAGCTCGTGGGCTTATGCACTGCCGGATGCGCTCAAGGAGGTAAGAACCTGATGACCGCTGAGCCGCAGCATATATCTGTTGAGAAATTCGTACCCGAGGTGCGTGGCAAGATCGAATTTGATGCTCCGATCGCGAAGCTTACGTGGTTTCGTACGGGCGGTAATGCTGATGTTTTATTCACACCTGAAGACGAAGAAGATCTGTGTGATTTCCTAAGAGTTCTGCCTGCGGATGTGCCGGTGTTGCCACTGGGGGTTGGTTCAAATTTGTTGATACGCGACGGGGGTATTGAAGGTGTCGTTATTCGCTTCGGCAAGAAATTTTCGCAGATCGTTATCGAGGATAATCTTGTCACTGCGGGGGCTGGCGCGCCGGATATTGCGGTGGCCAATGCTGCGCTTAAACACGGACTTGGTGGTCTTGAATTTTTACGGGGTGTGCCTGGTACTGTGGGTGGTGCTTTGAAAATGAATGCGGGTGCTTACGGCGCTGAAGTGAAAGATATATTTAAAATGGCGACAGCGGTTGACCGATCAGGGAAACGCCATCAGCTTGAACTAAATGATATGGGATTTTCTTATCGCCACACTGATGTGCCAGATGATTTTATATTCACTGGCGCCACATTCAAAGGGATGCCAGAAGAAGTAACATTAATAAAAGAACGCATGGATGACATCGGTGAAGCACGCGAGGAAAGTCAACCACTTCGCACTCGTACTGGTGGCAGCACCTTTAAAAATCCAGAGGGTCTATCGGCTTGGAAATTGGTTGACGGCGCTGGTTGTCGCGGTCTTCAAATTGGTGGTGCGAGGGTTTCTGAAAAGCATTGTAATTTCCTGATTAACGAGGGCGAGGCCACATCGAGAGATATTGAAGATTTGGGTGAAGAGGTTCGCCGCCGTGTTATGAATAATTCCGGTGTCAAGTTGCAGTGGGAAATTAAAAGAGTGGGGCGGAAGATATGAACAAGTTTTCTCATGTCTGTGTTCTAAAAGGCGGCTGGTCAAGCGAACGGGAAGTCTCGCTGGTGAGTGGCGCGGCAATTGCCGCCGGGCTTCGGGAAGCTGGTTATGATGTTACTGAAGTGGATGTTGACCGAAATATATATAGCGTCCTTGAGGACCTGAAGCCCGATGCGGTATTTAACGGCCTTCATGGAACATGGGGTGAGGATGGCTGTGTCCAGGGCCTTCTTGAGATAATGAATATTCCTTATACCCATTCAGGAGTAAAGGCGTCAGCGCTGGCTATGGATAAAATTCTTTCAAAAAAACTATATCAAACGGTTGGTATTCCCTGCGCGGAAGATAAAATTGTCAAATGTGACGATCTTTTTGGACAAGATCCTATGCAACGACCTTTTGTTGTTAAGCCCTATAATGATGGATCAAGCGTTGGTGTGGTGATTGTTGCACAGGGTGATGAGTTTCACCAAGAAATTGATGGCCCGTGGAAGGATACGGACCAACTGATGGTGGAGAAATATGTACCGGGCCGAGAACTGACGGTTTCGGTGATGGGGGATAAGGCGCTTTGTGTTACAGAGTTGAGGCCCAAGAAGGGCTTTTACGATTATAAGGCAAAATACCAGGACGGAATGACCGACCATATTCTGCCGGCAGAGCTGTCGGATGATCAAACTGAAAAATTGATGAAAATGGCATTAGATGCTCATAACATCCTTGGCTGCAGAGGGGTGAGCCGTTCAGATTTTCGAATGGACGGAGAGGATATTTATATCCTAGAGACCAACACCCAACCCGGTATGACGCCGCTTTCACTGGTGCCCGAACAGGCGAAACATCTGGGCATGAGTTTTAGTGAATTGGTCCATTGGATGATGGAGGATGCATCATGCGGGCGGTAAGGGATATGAAACCTGTCAAACAACAAACGGCCAAACGCGGCGAAAAGGAAGCCATCAGCCTGATGCGCCGCCGTAAAATAAAATCCGTGATGAGTGTTGTTTCGGCGTTGAGCATTTGCGCAGGCGTAATTGGTGCTATTTATATGTGGCGCAGTGGTACAGTTGTCGGCTGGATTAATGATGCCGAAGGTAAGGTCAGCGAAACACTTGTTGATGCCGGGCTTGTTGTAGAAGCGATTAATATCGTCGGCGAGAAGATTGTTTCTGAAGATATGATCATTGATGCCGCTCAGATTGATATAGGTGAAGCGCTTCTGGCGGTCGATATAGGAAGTGTGATTGAGCGGATTGAGCAGCTAAAATGGATCAATAAAGCGGCGGTCAGGCGAGAATTCTCAGGGGCTATCGTTATAAATATTCTCGAACATCAGCCGGCGGCTTTATGGCAGGTAGACAACAAGCTGTGGATTGTGTCAGACGAAGGCATCCAGATTGACGATGAAAACCTTGAGTATTTCACGCACCTTCCCATGATCAGCGGCGTAGGTGCTGAGGCGGAGCTTGAAAAGTTATTGGCGGCAGTTTCAACAAATAAGAACCTGTTTGAACGGGTTGAAACAGCAAGCTGGGTTGGTGGCAGGCGTTGGGATGTTTATTTAAAGAACGGCATAAAAATAATGCTGCCGGAAGACGCGATCGCAACTGCATGGCAAGACCTTGCTGAATTTGAGCAACAGGAACAGCTGCTCGCGCGCAATATTCTGGCGGTTGATTTTCGCGTTAAAGATAAGACAGTTGTTCGACTTACCCCGCAAGAAGCAGAACGAAGGCGCCTGCTCGCAAAGACCAGTGGCAAAGGGGAAAGTATTTAGATGCGTGATCAAACTATTGCCATTTTGGATGTCGGGAGCAGTAAAATTTGTTGCTTTATAGCAGAAGTGAGTGCCGAACAGGAGCGCCCGCGCGTTATCGGTATTGGTCACCGTGAAAGCAGAGGGCTCAATCTTGGTACTGTCGTTGATATGGAAGAAACCGAAAACGCTATTCGTACTGCTGTGGACGCTGCAGAAAAAATGGCTGGCGGCGATCCGATTGAAAATGTAACGGTCAATATTTCTTCAGGCGAGCCGCAATCGACCCAGCTTTGTGTTGAGGTCGAAGTGGCGGGTCATGAGATCAGTGACGGCGATATTGAACGGGTTCTTGATTTGGGACGGCATTATTTAAATGATCAGGAACGGTTCGTGGTCCACTCACGTCCGACCAGTTTTTCCATAGACGGTGTCGGCGGTGTCCGCGATCCAAAAGGTATGTTTGGTGAGAAGCTCGGTGTCGAAATGCATGTGACATCGGCGTCTTTAAGTCCGCTTCGAAATTTGCAAACCTGTATTAACAGGTGCCATCTTAATATGGTTGGGGTTGTGTTCTCTCCCTATGCGTCCGGGCTTTCCACGCTGGTTGCTGACGAGCTGGAGCTTGGCAGTATTTGTATAGATATGGGCGGCGGTGTTACCAGTATCGCTGCGTTTTTGGATAATGAATTTATTTACGGTGATATGATCCCTTACGGCGGTCATCATGTCACGAAAGATATCGCACAAGGACTGTCAACGCCACTACCTGCAGCGGAGCGTCTTAAAACATTATTCGGTAATTGTCTGTCCGGGGTATCGACCGTGCGCAATCAAATAGATGTAACGCAAATTGGCGATAGCGGACAGGAAAGTGTCACAACCATTCCAAGACGAATGCTGACGTCAATTATCGAACCACGGGTCGAAGAAATATTTGAAATTGTCAGAGATAAGATCAAGGCGGCCGGTCTTGAGAATACAGCCGGTCGAAGATTAATAATCACTGGTGGCGCTAGCCAGCTTGGCGGTGTAGAGGAGTTGGCAAAGAAGGTGTTTAAATGCAATGTACGACTTGGTCGACCGCTCAATGTTGACGGGCTCGCAGATACGACAGCTGGAGCAGGGTTTGCAACGGGTGCCGGTCTCTTATTATATGCATCATTAAAGCCAGAAGAACTCCATTTTATGGAACAGAAGAAACCGAAGCAGGGTATTTTGGAAGGTATCAGCAATTGGTTTAAAGAGAACTTTTAGTATAAAGTAAACGTTATAGGTGTTAATTTCGCTGAATATTGGCGATATTTGGTCTAAAACGACTCGGAACAGAAAAAAAACGACTCGGAATCATTTTTTTTTAGACAGCGCGAATCACTTGCTATAGAGTACCGTTAACTGTTTGTTAAAGAAGAATGAATCCTGATTTAACGAAAGATTGTTGGGAGGTTAAGATGACTATCGAATTTAAATCGCCGGAACTCACAGAACTTACGCCAAAGATTACGGTGTTTGGAGTTGGTGGTGCTGGTGGTAATGCTGTGAATAATATGGTGAATGCTGCGCTCAAGGGCGTGGACTTTGTCTGTGCGAATACGGATGCGCAAGCTTTAAGTCATTCACTGGCAGAACAGAAAATTCAGCTGGGCGCTGAGCTCACGCAAGGCCTCGGCGCGGGTGCAAGACCTGAAGTCGGAAAAGCAGCCGCCGAAGAGACCATGGATCTTATCATTGAGCATCTTGAAGGATGCCATATGGCCTTTATCACGGCTGGAATGGGTGGTGGTACCGGAACTGGTGCTGCGCCGACCATTGCAAAAATGGCTCGCGAAAAGGGAATCCTTACGGTTGGTGTGGTGACCAAGCCATTTCAGTTTGAAGGTGGCCGTCGTATGAAACTTGCCGAGGAAGGCATCGCTGAACTTTCAAAATATGTTGATACGCTGATCATCATTCCAAACCAGAACTTGTTTAGAATAGCCAATGAGCGCACCACGTTTGCCGATGCTTTTGCTATGGCGGACGAAGTGCTTCATTCGGGCGTGCGCGGTGTTACGGATTTGATGATGCTTCCTGGTCTTGTCAATCTTGACTTCGCTGATGTACGGACTGTGATGAGTGAAATGGGTAAGGCGATGATGGGTACCGGCGAAGCCGAGGGTGATAACCGAGCTCTTGAGGCGGCTGAAGCGGCGATCTCAAATCCATTGCTGGATGAGGTATCTATGCAAGGCGCTCAAGGCGTGCTTATCAATATCACAGGTGGTATGGATCTTACGCTCTTTGAAGTTGACGAAGCAGCAAACCGTATTCGTAGCGAAGTTGATCCTGAGGCTAATATTCTTGTCGGGTCTGCTCTGGACTCAAGCCTGGACGGTAAAATGAGAGTATCAGTTGTGGCTACCGGTATCGAAGCCAGTTCAATGCAAACTGAAGATATTCCGCAGAAAAAATATACCGCCCCGAAGCTGGAGACGCCTGAAGTTGAAGAGCAAGCAGACGCGGCTGAAGAACCGCATGCTGAAATTCAGGAAGAGCCACTTGAGCTTGTTGATGAAGTTGTTGATGAAGTTGTAGATGAAATCGAAGACGAGTCTGATGAAGTTGATATTACGGAAAATCGTGATGCCCCTTTCATCGCACCTGAGCCAAAACTACCGGAAGAATCTATTGAGATTAAAATGGCTGAGGAGAAAGATGATTTTGATCCTTACGCAGAAGCGGCACTTGCAAACATTGAGCCGCGGGAAAAGCCAAGACAAAAGCTAGGTTTGTTTCAGAATTTGCTCGGCACGAAGAAAGAGCCCCTTATTCAGCGTGAGCCAGTCCTTAAACAAGGTGATATGCTAAATGAGCCGAAAGGAAAGCTGACACTTGAGGTGCCAGAGCCCGTCCTGGAAGAGAAAATAATTGCCGAACCAGCTCCGGTCATTACCGAGGAGCCGATTGTTAAGAAAGAGGAGGACGATGATCATCTCGAAATTCCTGCCTTTCTGAGACGTCAGGCAAACTAGAATATTTGAATTATCACAAAAAAGGCGGTCAGATAAATGACCGCCTTTTTTTATGAGCTTTGAAGAGGGGTTAAATAATTCCGCGCTTCATTTGATCAAGTTCTATGGATTCGAACAGCGCTTTGAAATTGCCTTCGCCGAAACCATTATTTCCTTTGCGTTGAATAATCTCAAAGAAGATCGGACCAATTACTGTGTCAGTGAATATCTGAAGTAGGATACCTTCTTTCTTGTTGCCATCGATTAGGATGCGGCGTTTGCGAAGTTCTTCAATGTTTTCGTCGTGCTCGTCGATACGGTCATCGATAAGATCGAAATAAGTGTCAATAGTATCCTGAAGCGGCACATCGCGTGCTTTTAGGGTATCAACTGTTTTATAGATATCCTCCGTGTAAAGAGCGATATGTTGAATGCCTTCACCGCGATATTCGTTTAGATATTCAACGATTTGTGATTTGTCATCTTTTGACTCGTTAAGCGGAATATGAATTTTACCACAGGGGCTGGTCATCGCTTTGCTGGTCAGGCCAGTTTTCTGACCATCAATGTCGAAGAATTTTAGTTCCCTGAAATTAAAGATGCGTTCGTAAAAATCAGCCCAGTATCCCATCCGACCTGTGTAGACATTGTGAGTCAAATGATCGATAAATTCGAAGCCAGTATCAGCAATTTCAGTAACTTCATCATCATTGCAAGGTATAAAATCCACATCATAAATAGTGTTCTCGCCGTAGCGATCAACCAAATAAAGACGGCTGCCGCCGATGCCTTCAATGGCGGGAATATAAAGCTCCATGGGCGCTATATCCTGTGCAACAGGACTGGCACCGTTTGCGATGGCGTGATCATAGGCTTCTTTTGAATTTCTTACCCGAAAGGCCATAGCACATATGCTGGGGCCGTGGGCAAAAGCATAGCGCTGTGCAAAGCTGTTGGGTTCTGCATTAATCAAAAAATTGACGCCGCCAGCTTTGTGTAAGGTTACATTTTTGGAGCGATGCTTCGCTATCATTTTAAATCCGAGTTGTTCAAACAGTTTTCTCAGTTGTTCTGGTTCGGGTGATGCGTACTCAATAAATTCAAATCCGTCGACGCCCATAGGATTTTCAAATAAATCAGCCATTTTTATTCCTTTATCTGTAATATAATGTAATTAATGGACTTATATACCAAATAAAGTGAAAAATGGTTTTTATATTTGTGTATTTTGTCATATAATTGAAAAAATAATTCATAATAAGCAGAGAAACGATATGAATGTTCCATTGGATCGCTCGGATATAAATATTTTGAATCTGATTCAAAAGGATGCAACACTCACAAATCAGGATATTGCCGACCTTACAGGGGTTTCCGCGACATCAGTATGGCGACGCATAAAAAACCTTGAAGATGTCGGCGTCATCAAGGGCACGGTGGCGTTACTTGATCAGAAAAAGACCAGCTTGAATGTGTGTGCCATTATTCATGTCAGGCTTAACCGCCACGGCGAAGACACGCGGATTGAATTCGAGAATTTTATCGCCAACAGACCAGAAGTTACGGAGTGTTACGCGATATTGGGAAAGCATGATTATGCGTTGACGGTTGTTGTTCCAGATGTAGAAAAATTTGAAAAATTTCTTGCTGGTCACCTTCTCAACCATCCAATGATCTCAGAATCTACAACCTACTTCACATTGAGGCAGGTGAAATATTCGACGGCGCTGCCCCTCAATTTAGATCAAAGCCTCTAATTTGCCCCAAACATAAAGGCTTCATCTTTTTCCTGGCAATCGAGAATACTCTGGGTGATTTCAAACATCAGTTGAAAGTAGCTATCCGGACCGGGTTCAAGATACTGACCAAGATGATCAACCACGCCGTAACCCGCCGTAGTGTCTCCCATAACCGCCATTGCGATGCGCGGATGTGTGCCAGGAATGGCAAGAACGCATGTTACGTTGCGCTCGGCAGCGATTTTTTTAAGTGCCGTTAGATGTTTGACACTTGGTGTTTCATCCGTATTGAGTTGGATAGCACCAAAACTTCTTAGCGAAAACGCTTTTTCATAATATTGAAATGCATCATGATAAACGATCATAGCACTATCACGAAGAGGCCGAAGTAGTTCGCGAATAAGTTCTTCCTGTTCGTATAATTCATTGATCAACAAATTGGCATTTTTCACATATGTAAGTGTGTTTTCTGGATCAAGTTGTGAAAGCGTTTCTTCAATGATGTTGACTATGCGTCTTGTGTTTGAGGGATCAAGCCAGATATGGAGGTCCACTTCACTATGCATATGTTCATCATGCGATTCGCCTTCTGAAAACCATATTTTGCTGGTCCTGTACGGATGAAGCTTGATATCTTCCTGTGTAGCAAAAGCAATAGCGTTAAGCGAGCTATTCTTGGCAGTGGATTTTAAAAAGGTTTCAAACTTTGGCGATACGTAGAAGAGCACGTCGGCATTAGCGACCTTCCTGAAGTCGGATGGTTTCATCCGAAATATGTGCGGCGTTACGCCACCTTGAACCAAAAGTTCAGGTGCGCCAGTGTTTCCCATAACCCGAGAGACCAGAGAGTGAATTGGTTTAATGCTTGTCACAATTTTAAGGTCTTTTGCATTGCTGACAGAACCACCCATAACCACCAGAGTAAGAATAATCGTAGCAAGCAATTTACTAATGTATATTTTCATAATTCCAACAAAATAAATTCGAACAATATTGTTACTATATAACATGTATCTATATAAGGCAATCAATGAAATAAAGTAGATTAATTTTTGAATTGGTACTTTTTTGCCACAAATTATGTTTTTAATGTGGCTTTTTATAATTGTCATGGTGATTTTTTGTTGAAGCATGGTATATAATTGGCTATTGAACAATTTCATAATTGGAAAATTGGAATGAGAATGACGTTATCCGGATCGGGCACTTTAAAAGCCTGCGGTAGATTGAAAATTGTAACTGCAGTATTTGCACTCTTAGTGTTGTCAGCATGTGGTAACAGCAAGTTGGCCTACAGGGACCTTCCTGTTGATCAGCTATATATTGAAGCACAGAAGTATCTTGATCGCGGGCAGTATAGATTTTCAGCTATCGCCTTTGATGAAGTTGAACGTCAGCATCCATATTCTCTTTGGGCCAGAAGAGCTCAGCTGATGTCAGCATATTCTTTTTATATGGCTAACGAATATGAAAGCTCCATATTGGCTGCGCAACGTTTTTTATCCCTCCATCCGGGAAATAAAAATGCGGTCTATGCACGCTATCTGGTTGCTCTTTGTTATTACGAACAAATCGCAGATGTACGCCGCGACCAAAATTTCACAGAACAGGCCCTTGACGCATTTAGCCAGATCGTAAGGCTATATCCTGAATCTGATTATGCGCAGGACTCTCGAGTGAAGATTGAACTCACACGAGACCATCTTGCTGGCAAGGAAATGGAAATTGGCCGTTTTTACCAGTCAACTGGCGAGCTATTTGCTGCTATTGGCCGTTTTAACAATGTTGTGCAGGATTATCAAACCACTAGCCACACTCCTGAAGCTTTGCATCGGTTGACAGAAGCATATCTGGCACTTGGTATTGTTATGGAGGCGAGAAAGTCAGCGAAGGTACTTGCTCTTAATTATCCGAATACTGATTGGAATAGGTTTAGCACCGAGCTTCTAAATAAGCATGCAAATTAAGGGGTGATTTTTTTTCATGATTGTTTCGCTTACGATCAAGGATATCGTTCTCATTGACCGCCTTCAAATGGATTTTGAAGACGGTCTTTGTGTTTTAAGCGGTGAAACAGGTGCAGGAAAGTCTATTCTTCTATCGGGAATAGGACTTGCTATTGGTGCACGCAGTGAAAGAGAACTGATAAGACACGGCCGGGATCAAGGAAGTGTAAGCGCTGAAATTTCGGTCGCCGACGATCACAAAATCTGGAAAATTCTTGAAGAGCAAGGTTTGGACTTTGAACCCGGCCAAGTCATCTTGCGGCGCGTCATTATGAAAGATGGACGCAGTCGTGCCTTTATCAATGATCAGCCGGTGAGCATAGCATTGCTACGCAAGGTTGGAGAGTGCCTGATTGAAATCCATGGCCAACATGATGAACGGGGACTTCTCAATCCATCCGGCCATCGGGACCTTCTTGATGATTTTGGTAGCTATGACGCGTTATTGGTGAAAGTAGCTGCAAACTACCGCACTTTGACGTCGTTAAAAGCGGCGCTGCTTTTGGAGCGGGAGAAGTTGGAACTTGCACAGAGTGACGAAGATTATATTCGTCATAACCTTGAAGAACTAGAAAGCCTAAATCCAGAGGTTGGCGAAGAAGAAGGGTTGGCCAAAGAACGAACCCGTATGATGCAGGGCGAAACACTTTCCTCTGGACTGGGAGAGCTACTGGGAAAACTGCTAAGCGATAAAGGGGTTGATACAACACTTCGCGCGACCCTGCGAAAAATAGAACGCATGAGCGCGCAGGCCCCCGGCCTTCTTGATGGCGTTTCAGAAAGTCTCGATCGGGCGGCCAATGAGACGTCGGAAGCTATAAACGAGCTTGAGAACATTATTCGCGACCTTGAGTTTAATCCCTATGATCTTGAAAATACCGAAGAAAGATTATTTTCGATACGAGCTGCGGCAAGGAAACATAATTGCCCACCGGACGGACTTGTTGCTTTAAAACAGGAATTTGAAGCAAAGCTCGGCGCTCTGAAGTTTAGCGATGAAGAAGTTCAAAGATTGATGGATGAGGTGAGAGCCGCGCAGGAGGTCTTCGAGGAAAATGTGCGAAAATTATCCGCTGAGCGCACCAAAACGGCGGTCAGTCTTGACAAACAGGTCAATAAGGAACTACCGGCCTTAAAAATGGATAAAGCGCAATTTAAAACATTTATTGAACCACTTGAGCCTGAAAACTGGAGCAGTGAGGGCGGCGAACGAATTGATTTCAGGGTGTCGACAAATCCTGGTGCTCCGTTTGGAGGCCTGATCAAAATTGCGTCGGGCGGCGAGCTATCAAGGTTTATTCTTGCCCTAAAAGTAGTGCTGGCACGAAAAACAAGTGTTGCGACCCTGATTTTTGATGAGATTGACCAGGGTGTTGGCGGTGCGGTCGCAAATGCGGTGGGTGAACGGCTGGCGGAGCTTGCAGACAAAGCACAAATTTTGGTAATCACCCATTCGCCCCAGGTTGCTGCCAGAGGCCGCAGACATTGGTTAATCAATAAAAGTGCTACAGGTGGCGAAATGGTGACAACGGCAGTGACGGAGCTTGAGAAAGAGAACCGCCGCGAAGAAATTGCCCGAATGCTTTCTGGTGCTGAAGTCACGAAAGAATCTAGAGCTGCGGCCGATAATCTGCTAGAATGGTAGCTTGCCAGAAGAGTGTTTTTTATGATTGATTTGAGCCAAATAACGGTTGATGAAATGGATAGCAATCAAGCGACAAAAGAGCTTGAACGGCTGGCTAGCCTGATTGCGCGACATGATAAGCTCTATCATGATAAGGATGATCCGGAAATATCTGATGCTGATTATGATGCTCTCAGACGGCGCAATGAACAAATAGAAAAATTATTTCCTCTGCTGGTTCGTGCAGATAGTCCAAGCAAATCGGTTGGAATTCTTCCGTCAAGCGGTTTTAAAAAGATTGATCATCGAAAACCGATGCTCTCACTAGACAATGCATTTAGTGGAGACGATGTTCATGATTTTTCCGCACGTGTGAAGCGGTTTTTAAACCTGGATGAAGAGGCAGCTGTTGAACTGCTTGCGGAACCCAAAATTGATGGGCTTTCGGCGTCGTTGAGATATGAAAACGGTATCTTTATACAGGGGCTGACCCGTGGTGACGGTAAGACGGGAGAAGATATTACCGAGAACCTCAAGACAATTGAACAGATTCCTTTGAAACTTGCTGGTAACAATTGGCCCGCCGTGCTTGAAGTGCGCGGTGAAGTTTATATGGCCAAGGACGATTTTCAAAAACTCAACGAGAACCAGTTGGCAGCCGATAAACAGCCCTTTGCGAATCCGCGTAACGCCGCTGCGGGGTCACTTCGTCAGCTCGATAGTTCTATTACCAAATCACGGCTTCTCAAATTTTTTGCCTATAGTTGGGGCGAAATATCGGAGCCTCTTGGTAAGACCCAGGCGGAAGCGATAGATCACTTTAAGGCGTACGGCTTCACCACTAACGAAATGATATTTGTTAGTGACGACGTTGATGCGATCATAAATCATTACCAATTTATTATGGATAAGAGAAGCTCTCTTTCTTATGATATTGATGGCGTGGTCTATAAAGTGAACCGACTAGATTATCAGGACCGCCTTGGCATGGTGGCGCGGGCCCCCCGCTGGGCCATTGCCCACAAGTTTCCTGCAGAAAAAGCAAGAACCACATTAAATGATGTCGATTATCAAGTGGGTAGGACTGGTGCAATCACCCCAGTAGCCCGTCTTGAGCCGATAACGGTGGGCGGTGTTGTTGTTGCCAATGCCACCTTCACAACGCCGATGAGATAGA
>CAXBLS010000083.1:0-14722 GCA_963976585.1 uncultured Kordiimonadaceae bacterium | reverse complement strand
TTTTATGATAAAAACATCTTCTGATCCGTTTGGTCGCTACCAGGAAATGATCGAGCGTGGGGAACTCGAGAAAGACGCCATACAGGCCAAGATTGTTGACAAGCTTCAGTCACTCTATCAGGCGTTGAGTCTGGGAGATCCTGCGGAGGGTAGCGGGTTCTTCGGTAAAATATTCTCAAAATCAAAGAATGAAACCCCTGCGAAAGGTCTATATATATATGGGGATGTCGGGCGCGGGAAATCCATGTTGATGGACCTGTTTTTTGACCTTGCTCCGATTGAAGATAAGAGAAGGGTTCATTTTCATGCATTTATGCTTGAAATTCACAAAGAAATTCATGAATGGCGCTATATGGATGTCGCGGACCGCATGAAAAATTTTTCAACTGCGGATGATGATCCGATTCCGCCGCTCGCCAGTAAAATTTCACAATCAAGCCACCTGCTCTGCTTTGATGAATTTCAGGTAACCGATGTTACAGACGCTATGATCCTTGGCCGCCTGTTCGGCGCTCTCTGGGAGCGCGGCGTGATATTGGTAATGACATCAAACCGAGTGCCCGACGACCTTTATAAGGACGGCTTGAACAGAGGGTTGTTCCTTCCGACCATTGAAATGATTAAAGAAAAACTAGATATCGAGGCGCTTGACGGTCCAACCGATTACCGGCTTGAACGCATGAAAGGCATGGAGGTTTATCATCATCCGCTTGGCGATGTTGCGACAAAAGCCCTTTCAAATTCATTTTGGCGCCTTACTGATCACGAGGTGGATGATCGTACGGAAGTTGGCCCCGACGATATAGAAGTCCAGGGCCGTATTCTTCATATTCCGGTAGCGTCACGCGGTGTTGCGGTTGTTTCTTTTAAGAAAATGTGTGGTGCTGCCTTGGGATCTGCGGACTATCTGGCACTCGCTTGGAAATATCATACGGTGATTATGGTTGGAATACCGAAGCTTGGTCCGGAAAACCGCAATGAAGCAAAACGATTTGTGACGTTCATTGACGCTCTCTATGAGAATAACGTTAAATTTCTCTGTTGTGCCGCAGTGCCGCCCGAAAAACTTTATGCAGAGGGTCATGGCCATTTTGAGTTTCAGAGAACAGTCTCTAGGCTGATGGAGATGCAGTCCAAAGAATATCTCGCCAAAGGGCACGCTATCTAAAAAATATGACGAATTGGCCTAGCAAATCACGATATTGACAAGTACGTTGACAATTATATCGCTATTATGTCTGTTTTTATGAGGAAACAGTTGCGCAGAGGGCGTTTTCGCGCTACATCGGAGACAATGATTTATTTTAATTTTGGGAAGGGGAAATTATCTTAATTGTGTTTTGAGCTATATTAAGATGAATTCTTTATGCCCCTCATTTTTTCTAGGAGTAGATATAATATGGCACGTAAGAAAATTGCGCTAATCGGTGGTGGACAAATCGGGGGCACGCTTGCCCATCTGGCTGGACTCAAAGGTCTTGGCGATGTTGTTATTTTTGATATTGCTGACGGCCTTCCGCAAGGTAAAGCACTTGATCTGGCCCAGTCATCAACGGTTGAAGGATATGATGCGCGCATTTCAGGCACGGCCGATTATTCTGATATTGCAGGGGCTGACGTTGTTATTGTAACAGCCGGTGTTGCCCGCAAGCCAGGCATGAGCCGCGATGACCTTCTTGGCATCAATTGTAAAGTGATGAAATCTGTTGGCGAAGGTATTCGCGATCATGCGCCAGATGCTTTTGTGATTTGTATTACCAACCCGCTTGATGTCATGGTATGGGCACTGCAAAAATACTCTGGTCTTCCTGCGAATAAAGTGGTTGGTATGGCCGGCGTTCTTGATAGTGCGCGTTTCACACTGTTCCTAGCTGAAGAATTTAACGTATCTGTCGAAGATGTGAATGCTTTCGTTCTCGGCGGACACGGTGATACAATGGTGCCGCTACCACGCTACTCAACGGTTGCCGGTATTCCAATACCGGATCTCGTGGATATGGGCTGGACAACAAACGAAAAGCTTGAACAAATCATTCAACGCACGCGCGACGGCGGTGCTGAAATTGTAGCGCTTCTTAAAACGGGTTCTGCTTTTTATGCGCCAGCAACCTCAGCAATTGCCATGGCGGAAAGCTACCTTGGTGACAAGCGTCGTCTGCTCCCTTGTGCGGTTGCCCTGAACGGCGAATATGGCCAGAACGATATGTATGTGGGGGTCCCATGTATTATCGGCGAAAACGGTGTTGAAAAGATTGTCGAAATTTCACTCAACGAAGAAGAAAAATCCGGATTTGAACACAGCGTCGGTGCCGTAAAAGGACTTATGGAAGCCGTTATTGCCATTGATCCATCACTGGCTGACTAAAACTATTATTTATAGAGTAAGGGTTTTCTTAATCCTTATTCTATATCAAAGGGAATAATTAAAATATCTCCAATGGGAAAAGGTAAAAACCTATGAATATTCATGAATATCAGGCCAAAGAGCTGCTCAAGCAGTACGGCGCACCTGTACTGGGGGGCGGTATCGCCTACACGGCAAAAGAAGCAGAACAAGTGGCCAAGGACCTTGGCGGTCCGGTCTGGGTTGTCAAAGCACAAATCCATGCTGGTGGTCGCGGTAAAGGCGGTGGCGTAAAAGTGGTTAAATCGGTCGAAGAAGTGAAAAAAGTGGCTTCAGAAATGATCGGAATGAACCTTGTGACGCACCAAACTGGTCCGGCTGGCAAGACGGTTAATCAGGTTTATATCGAAGACGGTTGCGCCATTGCGAACGAACTTTATGTCAGCTTGCTTGTTGACCGCGAAACAAGCCGTATCGCCATCATCGCTTCATCGGAAGGTGGTATGGATATTGAAGAAGTTGCCGCTTCGACGCCGGAAAAAATAATCACCGTAACCATTGATCCTGCAACAGGACTTTCAGGGTTTCATTGCCGTAAAATTGCTTTTGCAGTTGGGCTTTCCGGTAAAGCGGCGGGTGCTGCGGCCAAAGTTATCGCCGCCCTTTATAAAACATTCGTTGAAAAAGATGCTTCAATGCTTGAGATCAACCCGCTTGTGGTAACAGCCGATGATGAGGTCGTGGTTCTTGATGCTAAAATGGGTTTTGATGGTAATTCGCTCTTTCGCCACAAAGATGTGGTTGAACTTCGTGATCCAACCGAAGAAGATCCCATGGAACTTGAAGCCGCTAAACATGAACTAAGCTATATCAAACTTGATGGCAGTATTGGCTGCATGGTCAACGGTGCCGGTCTTGCCATGGCAACAATGGATATCATTAAACTTAAAGGCGGCTCGCCTGCCAACTTCCTAGATGTTGGGGGCGGGGCCACCAAAGAACGGGTAACGGAAGCGTTCAAGATTATTCTTAGTGATCCGGCTGTGGAAGGCATTCTTGTGAACATCTTCGGCGGTATTATGCGCTGTGATGTAATTGCAGATGGTGTTGTCGCCGCAGCCAAGGAGCTTTCTTTGAATGTTCCGCTCGTTGTGCGCCTAGAAGGAACCAATGTAGAAAAAGGTAAGGAAATTATGAATAACTCCGGCCTTAATATTATCGCTGCATCTGATCTTGGCGATGCTGCAGTTAAAATTGTAAAAGCTGTAGAGGAGGCAAGCTAATGTCCATATTCGTAAATGCAGAAACAAAAGTAATCTGTCAGGGCTTCACCGGAGCTCAAGGCACTTTTCACTCTGAGCAAGCTCTTGCTTATGGCACAAAAATGGTTGGCGGCGTTACGCCCGGTAAAGGAGGCACAGATCATCTTGGTCTTCCGGTCTACAATACCGTTGAAGAAGCCGTTCATAAGACGGAGGCGAACGCCTCGGTTATTTATGTACCACCACCGTTTGCGGCAGACGCTATTTTAGAAGCGATTGATGCCAACGTTGAGCTGATCGTTTGTATCACGGAAGGTGTTCCGGTTCTTGATATGGTCAAAGTTAAGCGCGCACTTCAAGGATCAAGTTCACGTCTGGTAGGGCCGAACTGCCCGGGTGTTATTACACCTGGTGAGTGCAAAATCGGTATTATGCCAGGGCACATTCATATGAAAGGCTCAGTTGGCTGTGTTTCACGGTCTGGTACACTTACTTATGAAGCCGTCCACCAAACAACGGCCGTCGGACTTGGTCAAACTACATGTGTTGGTATTGGCGGCGATCCGGTTAACGGCACCAACTTTATCGACGTGCTTGATGGGTTTTTACATGACGACGATACACAGTCGATTATTATGATCGGTGAAATCGGCGGTTCAGCAGAAGAAGAAGCCGCTGAGTTCTTGAAATCTCACAAGATTAGGAAACCTGTTGTTGGTTTTATTGCTGGTCGTACGGCGCCTCCTGGTCGGACAATGGGTCATGCCGGGGCGATTGTATCCGGTGGTAAGGGCGGAGCAGAAGACAAGATCGAAGCGATGCGAAGTGCGGGAATTGTTATTTCTGAAAGTCCTTCAGAACTCGGGACAACACTTATGGATGTTCTTAACGGTTAAATATTTATCAATCCTTTGTGAATATAAGTTGATAGTACCGTTTGAATAATAAAAACAGGCTCGAATATTATGAGTATAGATAATAAAGAAAATCTTTTTAACGGCTCTAGTGGCGCATTTGTTGAGGAACTCTTCGCGAGATATTCTCGTGATCCATCATCGGTTGATCCATCATGGCAGGCTTATTTTGAAGAACTTGCCGAAGATGCGCGTCTTCTCATGGGAGCCGGGGTAGAAAAACCTGGCGCTTCCTGGAAACGTAATGACTGGCCTTATGACGATAGCGACGACCTTATCGGTGCCCTTAATCCGGGTTTTGAAGCCAAGGCCAAGAAGGCCAAGGGGACTTCATCTGACGCTGATATTCGAAAAGCGACCCTGGATAGTATTCGCTGCCTGATGATGATCCGTACTTATCGGGTACGTGGCCACCTTCATGCAAACCTTGATCCGCTCGGCCTTACGGAGAAACCTTACCACTCGGAACTTGATCCGGAAACTTACGGTTTTGGCGATGGTGATCTGGACCGTGAGATTTTTCTTGATAATGTACTTGGACTTGAGAGTGCGACAGTTCGTGAAGTACTTGAAATAATCAACAGAACTTACTGTTCGACCTTTGGCGTTGAATTTATGCACATCAACAGTGCTGAAGAAAAAAGCTGGATCCTGAAGCGCATCGAAGGTCGCGATAAGGAAATACATTTTACGGCTGAAGGTAAGAAAGCGATCCTGCAAAAGCTCACCGAAGCCGAAGGTTATGAAAGCTATCTCGCTAAAAAATATGTTGGTACCAAGCGTTTTGGCCTTGATGGCGCAGAAACATTGATCCCTGCTCTTGAGGCTGTGATTAAAACTGGCGGTCAAAACGGCGTAAAGGAAATTGTTCTTGGTATGCCGCACCGTGGACGTCTTAATGTACTGACCAATGTGATGAGCAAGCCATTTCAGGCAATTTTCCATGAATTTCATGGCGGTTCGGCGACTCCCGATGAAATTGAAGGTTCCGGCGATGTGAAATATCACCTAGGCGCTTCATCCGACCGTTCTTTTGACGGCAATGAAGTTCATTTATCCTTAACGGCAAACCCGTCTCATCTTGAGGCGGTAAATCCCGTGGCTCTTGGTAAAACACGCGCGAAACTCATGCAGCGTGACGATACACAGGGCACCAGCGTTATGACATTATTAATGCATGGTGATGCCGCGTTTTCTGGACAGGGCATAGTGGCTGAGGGTTTTGCCCTCAGTGATCTTCGTGGATACCGCACTGGTGGCACCATCCATGTGGTGGTCAATAACCAGATCGGCTTTACGACGGCACCTCATTATTCGCGCTCATCTCCGTATCCATCTGATATGGCTAAAGCCATCCAGGCACCAGTGTTTCATGCGAATGGCGACGATCCGGAAGCGGTGGTTTTTGCCATGAAGCTGGCCACTGAATATCGCCAGGTGTTCAAGAAGGATGTCGTGGTAGATATGTTCTGTTACCGACGGTTTGGCCATAATGAGGGCGACGAGCCGTCCTTTACTCAGCCGCTGATGTATAAAAGAATTAAAAACCACGCGTCAACCCGTGACATATACGCAGAACGTCTGGTTCGTGAAGGTCTGATGACCACGCAAGAAACAGACCAGATGGTCAAGGATTTCAACACCTATCTTGATGTGGAATTTGAAGCGGCCAAAACCTATAAGCCGGAAAAAGCAGACTGGTTTGCGGGCAGCTGGAGCGGGCTTGAACGTCCGGATGACGATATCCGCCGTGGTAGTGAAACTGGAATTCATGTTAATGAACTTAATGACCTCGGCCGGTTGCTGACCAAAGTGCCGGAAGGATTTAAAATTCATAGAACGTTACAGAGAACATTAGACGCCAAAGCGCGTATGTTTGATCAGGGTGAAAACTTTGATTGGGCAACGGCTGAAGCCCTCGCCTTTGGTACATTGATTCGCGAAGGGCACCGCGTACGTCTTTCCGGTCAGGACAGCCAGCGCGGCACGTTCTCGAACCGTCATAGTGTGTTTATTGATCAGGAAACTGAAGAACGCTACGCGCCTCTCGCCCATGCAGGTGAAGGGCCGGATGCTCACGCTACTTTTGAAGTGATCGATAGTGCACTATCAGAGGAAGCGGTGCTTGGTTTTGAATATGGTTATACAATGGCTGAGCCAAATGCTCTTGTGCTCTGGGAAGCACAGTTTGGTGATTTCGCCAATGGTGCGCAAATGATTTTCGACCAGTTTATTTCAAGCGGCGAAAGTAAGTGGCTTCGTTTCAGTGGTCTGGTTGTCTTGCTTCCTCATGGTTATGAAGGTCAAGGGCCAGAACATTCATCTGCCCGTCTCGAACGGTTTCTTCAGCTTTGTGCCGAGGATAATATGCAGGTTGTAAACTGTACGACACCGGCCAACTATTTCCATGTCCTTCGCCGGCAAATGAAACGGAAATTCCGTAAACCACTCATTATCATGACGCCGAAATCATTGCTTCGTCACAAGCTGGCGACATCAAAAATAGAGGACATGAGCGAAAATTCAGAATTTCACAGACTGTTATGGGACGATGCGGAATCTGATCCTCATAAAACAATCAAGATCAACAAACCAACTGGAATCAAGCGTGTGATTCTTTGTTCTGGTAAGGTTTATTATGATGTCATGGCCGAACGTGATGAGCGTAAGCAAAAAGATACCTATATCCTGCGTGTCGAACAGCTTTATCCATTCCCGTCAGCCGCCTTGGTAACAGAACTAAAAAGATTTAAAAATCTTGAAACTGTTGTCTGGTGTCAGGAAGAACCCAAGAATATGGGCTCCTGGAGCTTTATTGATCCTTATATCGAGGAGGCGCTTACGGAACTGGACGGCAAAGCAACAAGACCGATATATGCAGGCAGAAAAGCATCAGCGTCTCCAGCTACGGGTCTCATGGAGAGACACAAGAAAGAGCAAGCTGATCTGATCGATCAGGCATTAACAATTGAAAAAAGATAAGAAACTCAAGGAGAAGGTCATATGACCGTCGAAATCCACGTACCGGTACTCGGTGAATCAGTAACTGAAGCAACAGTGGGAAAATGGTATAAAGCTGTTGGCGACGCCGTCGCTGTAGACGAAGTTGTTTGCGAACTTGAAACGGATAAGGTTGCGCTTGAAGTGACGGCGTCTGTCGCAGGGGCCCTCGAAGAAATTACGGCGGCCGAAGGCGACAATGTTGAAGTTGGTGCCCTGCTCGGGAAAATTGACGAAACCGCACACGGTACCGCAGCAAAAACACCCGCTGCTCCCGCTCCCGCAAAATCAGAAGCGCCTGCTCCAGCGGCCGCACCAGCTCCAGCAAAAGCAGGATCGAATGTCAGACCCGCTGCCGCCAAATTAGCGAGTGAAAAAGGCATAGATGTGCTCAGCGTGACCGGTACAGGTGCTGGCGGAACGATTACCAAAGCAGATGTGCTTGCACATCTATCCAGTGGTGGATCAGCGCCAGCAGCCTCAGCAGCTACAGCCACTGCACCTGTTGCAGCAGCACCGCAGGAAGAAGTTGTTCCGATGACCCGTCTGCGCCGTACTGTTGCCAAGCGTCTTAAGGATGCGCAAAATACGGCAGCTATGCTGACCACTTATAATGAAGTTGATATGACGGCAGTTATGAACCTTCGTAAGCAATATCAGGAAACCTTTGAAAAGAAACATGGATGCCGTCTTGGGTTTATGTCCTTCTTTGCCAAGGCCTGTACTGCGGCGCTCAAGGAAATCCCTGAAGTAAACGCTGAAATCCGTGAAGACAGCATTGTTTATAAAAATTATTATAACATTGGTGTTGCGGCGAGCACGCCGGCTGGCCTTGTGGTTCCGGTCGTTCGCAACTGTGAAAATCTCGGATTCGCCGATATCGAAAAAGAAATCAGCCGCCTTGGCGGTCGTGCTCGTGATGGTAAGCTTAGCATGGACGAAATGATGGGTGGTACCTTCACTATCTCTAATGGTGGTGTTTTTGGCTCACTTCTATCGTCGCCGATTTTAAATGCGCCACAATCTGGTATTCTCGGGATGCATACAATTCAAAAGCGTGCCGTTGTGGTCAATGATGAAATTGTCATTCGCCCGATGATGTATCTGTCGCTTTCATACGATCACCGAATTGTTGATGGCAAAGGTGCGGTGACGTTCCTGGTGCGCGTCAAAGAAAATCTCGAAGATCCACAGCGTTTGGTTCTTGATCTTTAATTTTATAGAAATTGGAAATTCATAATGAGTGATAATTATGATCTAGTCATTATCGGTGGTGGACCAGGTGGTTACGTTGCCGCAATCCGGGCCGCACAGCTTGGCCTTAAAGTGGCGTGCGTTGAAATGCGTGGTGCGCTTGGCGGTACTTGCCTCAATGTAGGATGTATCCCGTCAAAAGCGCTTCTGCATGCGTCGGAACTTTTCGACGAAGCAAATGGCGGCATGGAAAAATTTGGTATTTCAACGGGGAAAGTCTCTATTGATGTCTCAAAATTGATGGATCATAAAGACGGTATCGTCACCGATCTTACCAACGGCATCGCTTATTTGTTTAAGAAAAACAAAGTTGATTATGTTGAAGGACGTGGCTCAATAACGGGAGCAGGAAAAGTTAATGTGGCGCTCAACGATGGTGGTGATCAGACGCTAAATACCAAAAATATCGTTATTGCTACTGGCTCCGATGTTGCCAGTCTTCCCGGTATTGATATTGACGAAAAAATCGTCGTCTCCTCTACAGGCGCGCTCGATCTTCCGAAAGTACCTAAGCATATGATTGTGATCGGTGGAGGTGTGATCGGACTTGAACTTGGTTCGGTTTGGAAACGTCTTGGCGCCGATGTGACGGTTGTTGAATTTATGGACCGTATCACGCCGGAAATGGACGGTGAAGTTTCAAAAACATTTGCGAGGATCCTTAAAAAACAAGGCTTTAAGTTTAAATTAAAATCGAAAGTCACCGCCGTTAAGACAACTAAAACTGGTGCTACTGTTACGGTTGAAGCAGCGGAAGGCGGCAAGGAAGAAAAGATCAAGGCGGACGCCGTATTGGTCGCAGTTGGCCGCAAGCCTTATACAGACGGTCTTGGCCTTGCGAAAGCAGGTATTAATATGACCGACCGCGGACAAGTGGATATCAATGACCATTTTGAAACCAACGTTGCGGGCATTTATGCCATTGGTGATGTGGTGCGCGGCGCCATGCTCGCCCATAAAGCCGAAGACGAAGGCATTGCGGTTGCAGAAATTGTCGCCGGATATGCGGGTCATGTGAATTATGATGCGATCCCCGGTGTGATTTACACCATGCCGGAAGTGGCATCGGTCGGCAAAACCGAAGAACAATTGAAAGCGGACGGAACGGATTACAATGTGGGAAAATTCCCATTTACCGCCAACAGCCGCGCAAAAGCCAATAGTCAAACCGATGGTTTTGTCAAAATTCTCTCTTCGACGGATACAGATAAAGTGCTTGGTGCTCATATCATTGGCGCAGATGCGGGCAACATGATCGCAGAAGTGACCCTAGCAATCGAAAAAGGCCTAACCGCAGAAGACATTGCCTATACCTGCCACGCCCATCCGACCGAAAGTGAAGCAGTAAAAGAAGCAGCCATGGCCGCAGGCGGTTCTCCGATCCATATGTAACCGAAGGCAAAAGAAATATTGGAAGGCGGTTTTTCAACCGCCTTTTTTTGTTCTAAAGATTGAAATTCTCACTCCACGATAGAAGGAAACTCAACCCAAAAAGTTGTACCTTTATCCACTTCACTTGTATACCCGATTATACCTCCCATAGATTCAGTTAACTTTTTGCAAATAAAAAGACCAAGACCAATTCCCGAACTGGCTATATCACTTGGTTCCAACCTATCAAAGGGGGTGAACAGGTGTATTTCCTTGTTTTTAGGTATACCAATGCCTGAATCTTTCACATATATTCTCAACATGCCATTATCAGAATCGAAGCATCCAAACTCAATTGACCCGTTTGGCCTGTTGTATTTTATTGCATTGGTAATAAAATTGAGAAGTATCTGATCCAATCTATTTCGATCCACCAATACTTTCTTGTCAGAGTTTCTTATGCCCTGGAAAGTGACATCCCCCTTTTCAGCCAAATCCCTAATAATTGGAAGGTTCTTCTTGAAAATATCACCTGGATAAACTGGCTCGAGATTCAATTCAAACTTACCCGCTTCAATCTTAGAGAAATCAAGAATGTCAGAAATTAGATTGTTTAGCTTTCGCCCTGAATTTGCGATAATTTTTAAGGATTCGTTTCTCTTTTCTTTATCATCTGCACCCACTCCCATTTCAAGGGCTTCTGCAAAACCAATTACAGCGTTAAGAGGAGTGCGAATTTCATGACTCATGTTTGCCAGAAATTCAGATTTAGAGCTATTGGCCGCCTCTGCTTCTAATTTACTTTTGCGAAGCTTTTCAGAATTGCGACGTTGCAAAAGCAACAAATATGTTAGCAATATCAATATGACGGAAAAACCTGCAACTATTAAAATCATTTGTTGCAATTGCATTTGTTGTTTTTCCAGAAGAAGCTCTTTCTCAAGCTGTTCAGTGCGCAACGTAGTGGAAAAACTTGAGCGTATATTCATTATGTCATTAGAGGTAGACTTTTCAAGTTCGATAGAACTAACCTTGTTGTATTGTTCCATTAAGTGGAAAGCATCTTCGTAACGTTTTTCGGCATAGGCAATTTTTGAATCAATTTTTAAATTTAAATTGTCCCAAAAGCTATTTTTAAATTCAGGATATTTATCAAAATAGTCTTGTATGCCCTCGCGGTATAATTTAGCGGTCTCTATATCCCCTTGATCCGCTAACTGTTCTGCTCCTAACTGTAACACTGAAGTTGCAAAGCTTTCATCTGTATCCTTGTATTCTAGAGCTTTATAGACATATTCCAACGTTTTGGTGGGTTGTTCTAAATCATGATATATGAGTGCTTTTCCGTAATATGAATAAAGATTCATATTTTCTTGGCCAGTGCGATCGTAGAAAGCGATCAATACATCAAAAAGTCTATCCGACATTGCATAGTACTTCTTAAACTGTAATGAAATGCCGATATTATATATTAGTGTAGATACATCTGCATAAAGCCCTTTGTCTCGAACAATCTTCAGACTTTTATTTGCAGCGATTAGGGCATTTTCCAAATCCTCTAATTCCGTGTAAAGGTAAGTTAATGAGTTATAATGGTGTAACCACATTTGGGATTCATAACGGGTTGATTTTATGATCTCATTGGCTTTTTCCGCATATATCAATGCGCTATAAAATTCACCTTCTAAAGGTTCTAAACCCATCAGAGTATGATATGCAATTATGGTAGCAAGTTCGTCGTTTGAATTGATAGCGCTTTCAAGGTGATTTTTTAATTCATTGATTGCTGTGTCATAATGACCGCCTAAACCAACAGAAAAAGATTTAAAAATTTCTGCAACTCGCACGAAAGAATGATGCTCTAGTATAGTTGCATTCTTTTGCAGAATTTCCGAATATTCTTGGAGTTTGTCTTTGTTCTCAAGACTAAAGTAATAATGGGTGATAAGAAATATATATTCTAAATTCTTTCTTGTGGTCTCGTCTGTAATCGTCGCTTCGACCTCGTCTATGGACATAATAATGTCCATATGAAGCAATTCTTCAGCATTAACTATAAACTTATCAGCAATCTTAGATAGATCACTGTCAATCTCTCTACTGACAGGCTGCCCCACTGCCTGACAAGCAATGATTATAACCCAAATCAGCAGAAAAACTACTACTGCACTCAGTTGTCTCAGGAGACCCGCACCGGCCATGTTTTTCAACTCTTTTAAGTAAACCCCAAGTATAGTATCTCCACGCTGTCTTACCTAGCAAATAGCTCAAGTGTCATACTTCGAATAATACTCCAAAACTCCTATCATATATTCAGAACGTATCTTGCAGAACTATTATTCACATAAAAGACTTAAAAACTTGTTACCTTTATAGGTTTTGAGACACAATTGATTACATATACTAATGATCAAAGGTAGAACTCTGCCCGATCTCACAACATAGTTTACGCCAGCAAAAATCACCCCGACTACTATGATGCGGAAATTACGACATTTAGACTGAATATTTCTATATTAGCGTAATCAATAATAAAGTGTTTGCTGTTGGTTGATAGATCGTGGCTCTTGAAAATATCATCCTCACTCACACAATTAGAAGTGAAAGTTTGGCTAACCTTTTTCACTTCAGAACTTTCATCGGGTAGGAATGTTGATGGACATGCAACTTTTTTTTACAGTGTCTGCTAACGACGCTAAACGGACCTTCAGTAAAATATAAATACGAACTAATATAACCTTCTATACTCTAATAAAATTCAGCGGATATTATTCATCTACTTTTATGATATGTGGTTGGATCAGGACGATAGTTTCTGGTTTTCTTCTACTCTCATCCACATGTTTAAATAAATCCCCGACAATCGGCAATGTTGTGACCGGGTCTTGACCCGGTTGTGAGATATGATTGACGAGTTGCATTTGGCAGTCATCAGGAAATGACGCGGGAGGAAGGTCATAGATGGCTCCGAGATGTCTCACGCCTTTTGCCGCAGTATCAAAACCGAGCATTCCCCAAATGCTGTTTGCGATACCTTCTGCGCCTTCAAATATGCTCCATGTACCAAGTAAATCGGTTCCCGTGGTGATTTCCTGTCCTTCATCGTGAAAAACATGTTCGCCGTTAACATAGTGGTCTTCCGTCCATGAAACGGTGAGTTTCCAATCCCGGTACATTTTAAAGATCATATAACGAACGGGAAGGTAGGTATTACCGTCTTTGTCTTCAATCCACTGAGCATGGAATGTGCCATTATCGGGGCTATCATCAATTTCTGTGCTGACAATTAACTGATCATCACGCCAGCTTGCGCGAATATCGAGGTCTGTATCACCCGACGAAATTCTGGTAAAATCTCCTCGTGAGCGATCTTTATCCATTTTAGGACCACCTGATCCCCCGCCACCAAAACCACCAAACCCAATTAGATTGCCGATCGCTTTGGTTGCTGCGCCCTTAGCAGCACCAGTTACTTTATCACGCATTTCTTTTGCGGCTTGTGCGCTGCTCCCGACTTCATTGTTAGGACCGATGGTCATGCCTTCAAATAATTCATCGGGAAACACACAAGCGTTTTTTTGAGGAGGACATTGTCTGATACATTCGTTATATTTTGCAAGTGTATCATTGAAATTTTTAATGATTTTCTCTTGGTTTTTAAGAATTCTCTTTTGTTCTTTTTCTGCATTTCTTAGTTGGCGGCGTAGGCTTTTAAGCTCGCGGTTAATATTTTTAATTCTGTCAGAATAATCTTTCGTGTCTACGTCACCTCCTGGTGCACTTCCTTCGAGAACTGTGATATTTGCTCTAATATATGCCAGCTTGGCGTTGATGGCGTTTAATTCATTTACGTTATCGATACCAATATCATAGAGATCGTTAAGCCGTGCAGCCAGTTTCCGGCATGCTTCACATACTTCATAATAAGGACCACTCCAATCAAAGGGTAATTCAGGATCTTGATCGATTGTGGTTGTAGGTAAACTTACTAAATTTTTACGCTCTTCTGGCGGCACACACTGCGCTTCGCATTCGGTTAGTGCTTTGCGTAAGTTCTTCGTGGTAAGTTCAAGTTTATCCCGTGCTTCTCTTAATATGGGGATATGATTATTAAATTCCGCGATAAACATCGCTGTGTCTAATTTTGCGGCGGCTTCTTCTTCTGATAATGGTTCAGGTTCGGAAACGGTAACGTTTGGGAGCGTCTTATTCAATTCTTCAACAGTATCGCGAGCAATCTTAGCATTTTTGTTACGTTCATCCATAACGGCCTTCGCACTTTCCCAGTAAGAAAGAAGACCACGAACATCAAATAAATCCTGCATTGCATTATTATATTGGTTGGCTAGTGGCTGGCACTGTTTACAATCTGTATTGTAAGGTATCCATTTTACCGGGTCCACTCTAAGCCCTTTGATTTCCGCGTAACTGTTATAATCGGGATTATTTGTTTCAATAACCTCGTTAAAACTATTAAATTCTTCGGTAAATTGCTGTTGCGCGATCACAATGGATGAAAAAATTAATGCTGAAAGTAGAATAAATAATGCTCTAATCATGATTTTGCCTTCTCCCTA
>CAXBLS010000082.1:0-14956 GCA_963976585.1 uncultured Kordiimonadaceae bacterium | reverse complement strand
CTGAACGAGGTGGGCCCGGAAATGATGGCCGAGTGGGCGAAAAGTAAAAAGACACTCAAACACACAGCCTGGCTTCACGAAGAACAATTCAGCGAATAAAAAAGCGGGCTTTGAAACCCGCTTTAATCTTTCTATCTCAACCTGTTAGACGTCGAGGTTCGCAACGCTGAGCGCGTTGTCCTGAATGAACTCGCGCCGCGGCTCAACCACATCCCCCATCAGTTTTGAGAATATCTCATCAGCAGTATCAGCGTGACTGACTTTTACCTTAAGCAGGCTGCGGGCATCAGGGTCAAGGGTTGTTTCCCAAAGTTGATCCGGGTTCATTTCACCCAGACCTTTATAACGCTGGATGGAAAGCCCTTTGCGGCCATATTTAATGATATATGTTAAAAGTTCACTTGGCAGATAAATTAATTCGCTTTCTTCTTTGCGTGTAATCGTCGAAGGCTGCGCAAAAATATCTGCCCGCTCTGCTGCCGCCTCGTTGAGTTTGCGCGCTTCAGCGGAAGCAATAAGCACCGCATCAAGCCGGTAAACATCTTTGATCCCCCGGATTTCCTGAATAAACACAACACCGTCACCATCATCATCAAGCTTTGCGCTCCAGTTGTCCTCACCAATACCGGCGCGAGCATTAAGACGTCCTGTTACTTTGGCAAGAACGTCCTCGGCGCCATTTCCTCTGATCAAGACATCTTCGTTAAGCGCCCCAAGAACCGCAAGTTCCTCTAGTATTTCTTTGTTATAACGGTTGGACACATGACCAAGAACTCGGTTTACACGACGGGTATTTTGCACAAGATCAACAAGATCATTTCCAGCAATCTGTGTACCGTCACCAAGGGTCAACATCATTTCTTCAAGGGTTTGAGCGATCAGATAGTCCTCAAGTGCCGGGTCATCCTTCAAGTAAACTTCCGATTTTCCGCGGCTCACCTTATAAAGTGGCGGCTGGGCAATATAAAGATAGCCTTTTTCAAGAAGTTCCGGCATCTGACGATAAAAGAATGTCAGCAAAAGTGTCCGGATATGCGCGCCGTCCACATCGGCATCGGTCATGATGATCACTTTGTGATAGCGAAGTTTTTCGATATCAAAATCATCTCGGCCAATTCCCGTGCCTAGCGCCGTGATCAGTGTGCCGATTTCCTGTGAACCCAGCATACGGTCAAATCTGGCCCGCTCCACATTGAGAATTTTACCCTTTAGTGGCAAAATAGCCTGGTTCTTACGGTGACGGCCTTGCTTGGCGCTACCACCCGCACTATCACCCTCCACTATGAATATTTCCGCTTTCTCCGGATTACGCTCCTGACAATCAGCAAGCTTTCCAGGCAGCGACGAAATATCAAGAACGCCTTTGCGTCTTGTAAGTTCCCTCGCTTTGCGGGCCGCTTCACGGGCAGCAGCCGCTTCACAAATTTTACCAATAATAATCTTTGCTTCTGCTGGATGCTCTTCAAACCATTGACCGAGCTTTTCATTCAGCAGACTTTCCACCACGGGGCGGATCTCGGAAGACACAAGCTTATCTTTGGTCTGGGAAGAGAACTTCGGATCAGGTACTTTAACGCTAAGCACGCAGGTAAGTCCCTCGCGGCTGTCATCACCGGAAATCGTTACTTTTTCACGCTTGGCAATGCCCATAGTGGTCGCATAACTATTTATGGTCCGTGTTAGTGCGCCGCGAAATCCTGCCAGATGAGTGCCGCCGTCGCGCTGCGGGATATTATTCGTAAAGCAAAGAACATTTTCGTGGTAGCTATCATTCCACTGCAGCGAGCATTCAAAAATCACATCATCTTTTTCGCCAATTACTGTTATTGGCGCACCAATAAGTGCCGTTTTACTTCGGTCAAGATACTCAACATAAGCCTCGATACCTCCCTCATAGTAAAGTTCAACCTCTTCATGGTCGCTGGTGCGGTGATCCTGAACAATAATACGGACCCCTCTATTTAGAAAGGCCAGTTCGCGAAAACGATGCTTGAGCGTATTGTAGTCGAAATCAACGTTGGTAAATGTCTCCATTGATGGCTTAAATGTCACCTGCGTGCCGGTTTTCCCAGGTGCCTCGCCAACAACAACGAGATCCTCAAGCGGCTCACCATGTTCGAAGCGCATGAAGTGCTCTTTGTCGTTTCGCCAAATACGGAGTTCGAGAAAATCGGAGAGTGCATTCACAACAGAAACGCCCACACCATGAAGACCGCCGGAGACTTTGTAGCTGTTACTATCAAACTTTCCACCTGCGTGAAGTTGGGTCATAATCACCTGCGCCGCAGAAACCCCTTCTTCTTCATGGATGTCCACAGGTACGCCGCGACCATTATCCGTAACCGAGATCGACCCGTCGGCGTTCATGGTCACCAGTACCTTGTCGCAGTATCCCGCTAAACTCTCGTCAATCGCGTTATCAGAAACCTCGAATACCATGTGGTGAAGGCCTGTACCGTCATCGGTATCACCGATATACATACCTGGCCTTTTTCGAACCGCATCAAGGCCTTTGAGGACCTTAATACTGTCTGCACCATAGTCTTCTGCACCCTCAGTAGCATCCTTAAGTTCTGTTTCTTCAGACATAAAGTCTCGTCCTTTTTATAATCAAATTTATACCTGGTGCACTATAGCACACAACTACGAGTCCGCCTCTATTTTTCCGTCGGAAAAGTGAAAAAATCTTGCCCTTTTTTCCATCTGCTCAAATAAGGATCTGTCGGTTCCCGTCAGCCAGACCTGAGAGCCGATATCGCCAAGTTCTTCAAACAGAAACGCCCGCCGTTTTTCGTCAAGATGAGCCGCCACTTCATCAAGCAGCAGCAGAGGCGGCGCACCAAATTGCGTCGCACTAAGACGGGCACTGGCTAGAGTTATTCCAATAAGCAACGCTTTCTGTTCACCCGTGGAACACAGGTCTGCCGGCATATCTTTATCAGCGTGCCGCACAAGCAAGTCCGCTTTGTGGGGTCCTATGGAAGTCCTCCCAGACTTGGCATCATAGTTTCGTGTGGCCAAAAGCCGTTCGCAAAATGCGCCCTCGACCTCCACTGCCGGCCGGTGGCCTAAATCTTCTTCCAATTCGCCACCAATTGATAGTACCGCGCCTGGAAATGCTGACTGGCTTTCCTGGATCGCCTGCGAAAGTTTTCCAAGCGCGTCGAGCCGCGCCGCCGCAACCGCCACGCCATGTTCGGCCATACGTTGCTCCAAACTTGTAAGCCAGAGCGGATCGGCATTTCCATCGGCCAGCAGTCGCCCACGCTCTCGCATCACTTTTTCGTAGGCATTCACCTCACGCGTGTGGTTTGGATAATATGCCGCAACCAAGCGGTCGAGAAATCGCCTCCTGCCAGACGCCCCTTCTATAAACAGTCGGTCCATTTGCGGTGTAAGCCACGCAACTTGCAAAATATCCCCAAACGCTGCCGGACTAGACAATGCTTCACCGTCCAACCGGCCGATCCGTCGGTCAGCTGATGTTTCCGATGAAAGCTCATGACGAGGCATGAGGCCGCTACCGAGCTGCCGCTCACCGTCCGGCGTCATTACGCGACCGGAAACAGCCCATGGTGCGTTGGCCCCTATCTGGTTCACATCGGATAATTTGGCCCGTCTTAGGCCCCGTCCCGGCGATAAGAATGAAAGAGCCTCGAGCAAGTTGGTCTTTCCAGCGCCATTGGCGCCAACCAGAACAACCGAATTTGCCCCCGCGTTCAGCTCCATAGTTTTGTAGGAGCGAAAATTACTCAGCATCAAACGGTCCACATAAAGCACGAGTGCCTTACCCGAGGGTAAAGCACTCTTAAAATCTTTATTCGTTTGTGAATGCGCTAGATGGCTCACCTGAAATACCCGCTAAACTCTCATCGGCATGAGAACATAGAGCGCACCTTCATCGGTCAGGTCTTTAAGAATCGTCGGCGCCGCCGCATCAGCGAAGGCCACTTGAACCACATCGCCTTCGACCTGAGCGAGGATATCAAGCAGATAACGAGAATTAAAGCCTATTTCCATACCATCGGATTCGTAACTAACCGATAACTCCTCGGTTGCAGTGCCATGTTCAGGACTGTTCACTGAAAGCTTAAGTTGCCCCGCGTCCATTGCCAGTTTGACGGATCTCGTTTTATCGGTTGAGATGGTTGATACCCGGTCCACGGCTTCGGCAAGAACTTTGCTATCCACTTCCATGTTCTTATCGTTACCTTCAGGAATAACCCGCGTGTAATCCGGGAAAGTTCCGTCGATGAGCTTGGATGTCAGGACAATGTCTGCAAAGTTAAAGCGTATTTTTGTATCCGACAAACTTACCTCAACGTCGCCTTCATACTCGTCAATGAGCTTTCTTAGTTCGCCTACAGCCTTGCGCGGCACGATGATACCCGGCATGTCCGCGGCACCTTCCGGCTGATCCACATCAAAGCGGGCCAGTCTGTGACCATCGGTCGCAACGCCACGAAGCACCGCTTCACCATTATCGTCGCTCGCCGCATGAAGATAAATACCATTAAGATAGTAACGGGTTTCCTCGGTTGAAACCGCAAAACGGGTTTTATCAATAAGCCGTTTGAGGTTCACACTCGTCACCTTGAAGCTCACCGGAAGGTCCCCTTCCGACATGACCGGAAAATCTTCGCGCGGTAGACAGGAAAGAGTAAACCTTGAACGCCCAGCACTTATAGAAAGGCGGCCACTATCCAGATCATAATATAGTTCAACTTTCGATCCCTCAGGAAGCTTTCTAACGATATCATAAAGGGTATGGGCCGGGGCCGTGATGCCGCCGGGCTCTTCGGTTTCAACTGCTACACCTTCGCCAATGGCGATATCAAGATCTGTTGCAGCAAGATTTAAACGACCGTCTTCCCCCTCAAGCAAAACATTCGACAAAATGGGAATAGTATTCCGACGCTCAACAACACTTTGGATGTGCCCTAATGATTTAAGTAAGGCGCCTCGTTCGATATTCAATTTCATTTGATAATTTCACGCTTCATATTTACTAGATTTTTTGACCCAAGACTTAAAAAGTCCAATTGATATTCTTTTATTTATCTGAAAAACAGACTACCATATTCAGCCATGAGGTCAATGGGTTTTTCACTGCATTCCTGCCGAGTCGCAATATAGTCTCACCGAAGATTAAAAGAGTATAAACTGGCCCCAGAATTTAGGTGCTGAACATCCGCTCAAGATGCAAAATGTCTTCGTCAAGAACGCTGTCAGTCTGGCGCAGTTCATCTATACGTTTCACCGCATGCATCACGGTTGTATGGTCGCGACCACCGAATTTTCGCCCGATCGACGGCAACGATTTTGACGTCAAATGTTTGCAGAGATACATAGCAACCTGCCTTGGACGGGCGACCGCTCGGGCCCGTCGCGCCGACAGTAAATCGGCAAGTTTTATATTATAATAATCCGCCACTTGCCTCTGTATTTCGTCTGCCGTCACACGCCGATCATTGGCGCGCAGCAAGTCCTGAAGAACTTCCTGGGTCATATCAAGCGTTATTGGGCGACCGATCAGCGTTGAATGGGCGACCATTCTGTTAAATGCACCCTCAAGCTCTCTCACGTTGGAGCTAATCCGACGGGCAAGAAATTCGAGCACTTCGCTTTGAATTTCCACCTCCGGCACGCCGTTGGCTTTTTGCTGCAAAATTCCCAACCTGAGCTCATAGTCCGTTGGATGAATATCCGCAACCAGTCCCCAGCCAAGACGCGAACGGATTCGCTCCTCCACACCATCAAGGTTCGAGGGTGAACGGTCCGCCGACAGGACCACCTGACGGTGATGGTCTATGAGCGCATTAAAAGTGTGGAAAAATTCTTCCTGGGTTGAGTTTTTGTTGGCAATAAACTGAAGGTCATCAATCATCAACAAATCCACATTGCGAAATTTTTTCTTAAATGCCATGGTGTCCTTGTAACGAATGGAAGACACGAACTGATACATAAACTGTTCAGCCGATAAATAAACCACTTTGCGTTCAGGGAAATATTCTCGGTTGGCCCAGGCAATGGCGTGCATCAGATGGGTTTTGCCAAGCCCAACACCGCCATGTAAAAATAGTGGATTAAAATTGACATCTTTATTTTCCGCAACCCGCCGTGCGGCAGCGTAAGCAAGTTCGTTTGATTTTCCCACCACGAAACTATCAAATGTAAAGCGCGGATCAAGCGGTGCTCCAAATTGATCCTCTCTGATAATCTCGATCTGTTTACTCGCCGCCGGCAAAGCAGCCGTTTCGATGGTTTTTTCGCATGAAGAGGTTCCATTCGCGTCCTGATCAGCTCCCATAAAGCCGGAAAGCACCATAATTTCGATATCATGAACACTGCCATTAACTTTTTTCCAAGCTGTTTTGATGCGTTCAGAAAAGTTCGACATGATCCAGTTGCGCATAAACCGTGTCGGCGCGGCCATTACAGCGCGGCCATCTTCAATATTGACAAGGGCAAGCGGCTTGATCCAGCTTTTGTAGCTGTTCTCGTCGAAATCCGCGCGCAAATAATCAAGAACTGATCCCCATTGTGTATCAATGGTGTCTTCCACTATCAATTCTCCCGTCTCTTTTTGACCTAATTTGCCTGCCATTGATAATTTATTCTTCGCTCTAACACTTGTTGATCTTTTAATGTTTCCACGGCAGATCTAGTCCCTGCCAACCTGATATTCTGCCACGGTGTCCATGTTCATCCGGCCCGCCTTCAAAACCTTGCAATATATTGTAGCTATTCTCAAATCCCGCCTCTGTGGCGGCTATTGCCGCTCCAACAGACCGCACACCCGTCCGACACAAGAAACAAATAGTTGTCTCTTTTGCGGGCACCGCTTGATTAAGCTGCGAGAGGAAGTCTGCATTCGGAGTGCCGTCTGGAAAGCTGACCCATTCGATTAAAATATTGTCTTTTGACAGGTCCGACAAATCAACAACGCCAACACATTTCCATTCGGCAAGTGTGCGCACATCAACCAGTACTGTGTTCTTGTCCTTAGCAAGCATATCTAGTGCTTCTTCGGGCGTGACATCACCCTTATATTGTCCGGCCATTTTCGGCATTCCCTCTAGCAAACTTCACTTTTCGATCATCAATTGAGCTTTTTTAGAAACAAAAATCCCTCAGCCTGCAAAACCAATTTCGCAGTGTGTATCTTCTATCGATGTCGATAAATTCTTATTCAATTACCCTACTCATCATATCGTCATCATGCAATATGTCACGGACCTAAAAATTAAAATAAAATACTATCCTATGTCTTGACTTCAACAAGGCATACTAGATGTAGTAGGTCGTACTTTTTGAAAAAAAATCAAATTTTAGCTAAAAAGAACATTAAGGGAATATCTATAAAATGGCCGACATAAAAAAAGCCAAACCGGTTTTGGTTTGGCATTTCTTGATCGATTTTTGTCTTTTATGGGCCTCGGCTCATGCGAATCGTGAAGAACCTTGGCGCGACTCGAAATCTTCTCTGATGAGAAGCTTAGCTGAGTGCTTTTACGCGTTTGGCAAGACGTGAAACTTTACGGGACGCTGTTTTCTTATGAAGGACCCCTTTGGTCACTCCGCGCATCAATTCCGGCTGTGCTTCTTTAAGCGCAACTTTAGCTTCATCTGCATTGCCCGCTTCAACGGCGAGTTCAACTTTTTTCACATATGTGCGAATACGACTGCGACGTGCTTTATTAATATCTTCGCGCTTAGCATTGCGGCGCACTCTTTTCTTAGCTTGTAATGTATTAGCCATTCTATTTATTCCTTTAGCGAGGGTGTTCTCAAAACTGCATTGATCTTTCAATTGGCAGGAGAATCACAATCCTCAAATACTTATCTAGTCTTATTTAATTTGTGGCTTATAAACATGCCACCCTCATTGGTCAACAAGCTTTTCGCATATTTGCTCGAATTGACTAAAATAAACCTGTTTTTTCCTTCTTTTACACCTGTTTAGGTTAGACTTCTCTATTATCAGCTATACGAAACCACCAAACTCTATCCAGCTTCATTGGTCACCTTCGTCAAATGCCCGACACGCCATCGAATCGCATCCCCCGTTCAGTACTATAATGAGAGGTATAGATTAATTTGGCGCGAGCGCATATGTAACGGTTGATTTATTTCCCGCTGAGGCAATATCAAGTAGTAAGTTTTCTGCGTCTCTGGTCGCTTTAATACAAAAGCTCACATTTACATCACAGGGCGCACCCCGTTCGACGCTCCAGCCTAGCGATGGTAAGACCACGCGGTAATATTCATAGACGTCCTTGGCGGCGAGCATTCCACTGGCTTCGGCATTAATAATACGGCCTTCAGGGCTATCAAAAAGCATGGCACCATCGCTATTTTCAGCCAATCCCCCCATGAGCGGTAGTGCCATATCCTTAAGCATATCACCTTGTTGCGCGGCCGCGTGAGAGGCACCCACCAATCCGGCGAGCAATACGCAAATATATAGTGTCTTATATTTCAACATGTCGCCAGCTTACTTACTTCTGACACTCGGGGCAATAAAATGTCGATCTGCCGCTCTGATTAATTCTTTCAATCTCCCCGATACAGTCGCCATTCCGGCAGAGTTCCCCTTCGCGGCCATAACAGACAAATTGATGCTGGAAATATCCAAGGTCGCCATCCGCTCCTGCAAAATCCTTGAGGCTTGAGCCGCCCGCATCGATGGCCCGGTTAAGGACATCTCTAACAATGGGAACCAGCCGTTCCGCCTCATCCGTGCTTATGTCCGCCGCTTTTTTGACCGGAGAAATCTGCGCCATATTGAGGGCTTCACAAACATAAATATTACCCAGTCCGACAACAACCTTCTGATCAAGAAGATTGGTTTTTATGGCTGATTTTTTCCCCGCCAGCTTTTCCTTTAAATAAATGCCGCTAAACTCATTACCCAGTGGTTCCACGGCCATATCCTTGAATAGTTTATGAGCCGCCAGTTCATCCTGCGTGCACAGTGTCATCAGCCCAAAGCGCCGCGGATCATTATAAATAATCCACTGCCCTTGATCTGTCTCAAAGATCACATGATCATGCTTTTCAAATGGGGCATCGTCTTTTTTGCGGATGGTAAATTTGCCCGACATACCGAGGTGGCAAATAATTACATCGCCACTATCCAGCGGCATTTGAAGGTATTTTGCCCGCCGATCAACCGAAAGAACACGTGTGCCGATAATTCTTTTTTCAAAACCGTCCGGGATCGGGATGCGAATTTTATCTCTTCGTTTTGTCACCGCTACGATCTTCCTTCCCTTCAGCGAGGGAGTGAGGCCGCGTTTGGTGGTTTCTACTTCTGGTAATTCAGGCATTTATTTTTGAACCTTGGCTATTCTTATGGTGTTTCTACTGGAACAGCATGCAACACTGCGCTATGTTCCGCAATATGACAAACAAAGAAAATATAAATAAAGAAGAAACCACCCATTTCGGTTTCAAAGACGTGCAGGAAGAAGATAAGCAGTCCCTTGTCAGAGGCGTTTTTGATAGTGTTGCTGAAAAATATGATATTATGAATGATGTCATGAGCGGCGGTCTCCACCGGATTTGGAAAAATGACCTAATCCGCGACCTTCGCCCAGAGCCGGGAATGCATTTGCTTGATGTTGCTGGTGGTACCGGCGACGTCGCCTTTCGCTTTTTGAAAGCCGCGAAAAAACGAAATGAGACTGAAGCCGCACCCGCCAAAGTCACAATTTGTGATATTAATCACAATATGCTCGCCGCTGGTCGTGCCCGCGCCCTTGATGAAGGCATCTTCGATCCCATTGACTGGGTGACAGGAAACGCGGAAATGCTACCCCTGCCCGATTGTTCCGTTGACGCTTATACAATTGCTTTTGGCATTCGCAATGTCACCCATATTGATGTCGCGCTAAAAGAAGCCCACCGCGCCTTAAAGCCAGGCGGTAGATTTATGTGTCTTGAATTTAGTAAAGTTGATTTGCCGCTTCTCAAGCAAATATACGACGTCTATTCCTTTAAACTGATCCCGCATTTTGGTGAGCTTGTCACTGGTGATAAAGACAGCTATCAATATTTGGTTGAAAGCATTCGCAAGTTCCCCGCTCAGGAAAAATTTAAGAAGATGATTGATGATGCAGGCTTCAAAAGAACGTCCTACCGCAACTTATCTGGTGGCATTGTTGCCATACATTCTGGGTGGCGGATCTAGTCGTGTTTAAATGGGCTTTCCATATCGGCCGTATTGTGAAAATCGGTTATACGCTTTCCAAGCATGATGCTCTTATGGATATGCTTAAACTGTTTGGTGAACAACCAAAAGCCCTCGAAAAACTTCGCAAAATCAAATTAAAATATGACGTGGACGGCAAGCCGGAAACCCGTCTGGTCATTGCCCTGCAGGACTTGGGCCCGAGCTTTATAAAAATTGGTCAGGCCCTCGCGACCAGGCCAGATATTATCGGCCCAGAAACCGCGTTTGATCTTTTAAAACTTCAAGACGAGGTACCACCATTCCCCGGCAGCGAAGCCATTAAGATAATTGAGGGGGATCTCGGCATGGATCTTGGCGAGCTCTTTATAGAATTTAGCGAAGAACCCATCGCCGCCGCATCAATCGCCCAAGTTCATATGGCGAAAACCGCGAACGGTAATAAAGTTGCTGTAAAAGTGCTGCGGCCCGGTATCGCAAAGGCATTTAGTCGCGACCTCGAAGCCTTTCAATGGCTCGCAGGTATTGTCGAGTTTTTCTCAAACGAAGCTCGGCGCCTTCGGCCAAGCAAAGTGGTTGAAACCATCGCAGATGTTATCGCCCTAGAGATGGATTTACGCATTGAGGCGGCCGCGGCGGCAGAGCTTAAACAAAACACGGAGAGCAATCCCCATTATGATGTGCCCGAAGTAGACTGGAGCCGCACCAGCCGACAAGTTCTGACGACCAACTGGGTCGACGGCATATCCTTTAAAAAGCTGGATGAGATTAAAAAAGCCGACCTTGATCCTAACAAGCTCGCTGAAAATCTGGTGCAGGGCTTCCTTAGCCAAGCTCTCAATGATGGGTTTTTCCATGCTGACCTTCATCAAGGCAATTTGTTTGCCTGTGACGGCAACAAAGTGACGGCGATTGATTTTGGAATCATGGGTCGTATTGACCTTCGTACCCGACGTGCTTTGGCTGATATATTGTTTGGATTTGCCAATCAGGATTATGACCGCATTGCAAAGGCCCATTTTGACATGGGGTATGTTCCCAAAGATCAGGACTTTATCAATTTCAAACAAGCGATCCGCGCCATTGGCGAACCTGTGGTTGGCAAGCCCCTCAGCGAAATATCCGCCGGTCGATTGCTCGGTCAGCTTTTTGAAACCACCAGCCGCTTCAATATGAGTACACAGCCGCAACTTATTCTGCTGCAAAAAACGATGGTCACCGCCGAAGGGGTTGCCCTTAACCTAAACCCGGACATCAACATGTGGGAAGTCTCGCGCCCTGTGATTGAAAAATGGGTCGCCGACAATCTTAATCCGCTCGCAATGATTAAGGACACGGCCAAAACCACATTTGAGACACTTTCGCGACTGCCGCAGATTATTGAGGATGTAGAGCAAATCGTTCACCAGACCAAGCAGATGCAGTCGACCCGCGCTCGACGAAGAAGCTCGCTCAAACTGTTTTTATACGGTCTTCTCGGTGGTGTACTTGGAAGTGCACTATGTTATTCCCTTTATATATTGTTGCAAGTCTAGACATCAGTGACTATCTTTAGGACAGATACAACAACGAAAGATGGACTTTTGGCTGACATCCTTGACGGCAAAAAATTACTTCTGATTATCGGCGGCGGTATCGCGGCCTATAAATGCCTTGACCTTATTCGAAGACTAAAAGAACGTGGTGTAGAAATCCAAGCCATCCTGACCAAAGGCGGGGAACAATTTGTAACCCCGCTCGCGGTGAGCAGCCTTACGGAAAATAACGTTTATCAAGAGCTATTCTCGCTCACCGACGAAGCGGAAATGGGCCATATCAGACTATCGCGTGAAAATGACCTTATTCTCGTGGCTCCCGCCACCGCAGATCTGATGGCAAAAATGGCCACAGGGATTGCCGACAACCTTGCAACCACAACTCTTCTTGCCACCAATAAACCTGTTATGATCGCCCCGACCATGAATAGCCAGATGTGGGGACATCCGGCGACACAGCATAATTTGTCCGTCCTTAAAAAACGGGGCACATTAGTCGTTGCGCCCGCAGACGGTGATCTGGCCTGCGGCGAGGTTGGCACAGGCCGCCTCGCAGAAGTCGTGGATATTATAACGCAAATAGATGCTTTTTTTTTAAGTGAATCAGATCTCGCCTTGCGCGGGAAAAAAGTCACTGTCACTGCGGGCCCGACCCACGAAGCCATTGACCCTGTTCGCTATATTGCTAATCACTCGTCAGGAAAGCAGGGCTACGCCATTGCCGAAGCTCTTCATAGACAGGGCGCAGATGTCACCCTGATATCAGGACCAACAAATCTGGGAAATCCTTCAGGCGTTAGAAAAATTGATGTCACTTCGGCCCGCGAAATGATGACGGCGACAGAAGAAAGCCTGCCCGCCGATATTGTTATCTGCGTCGCCGCTGTTGCCGATTGGCACATTAAAAACAATACAGATCAAAAAATCAAAAAGCAAAGTGGCGGGCTCGCGGCGCTCAAGTTTACCGAAAACCCGGACATATTGGAAGCGGTCTCTAAACATAAAAGGAATCGCCCGTCGCTGGTAATCGGATTCGCAGCAGAAAGCGAGAATGTGACCGGCTACGCGAAAGAAAAACTTGATAAAAAAGGTTGTGACTGGATCGTCGCCAATGATATATCCGGTGACGTTATGGGCGGTGACCATAATCAGGTTCACATTGTTTCTGCAGCAGGTACGGAAAATTGGCCAGATATGAGTAAAACTGAGGTTGCAGAAGCCCTGACACGAAAAATTGAAGTACATTTTAAGGAACATTGATGACAACTGTGAATATTCAAATATTGCCTCACGGTGAAGGACTAAAACTACCCGAGTATGAGACCAAGAACAGTGCCGGCATGGATCTCATGGCTGCGAACGCTGAAGGTGAAGATCTCCTTTTGAAGGCTGGCGGACGGCTATTGGTGCCGACCGGATTTGCCATGGCGCTTGCTGACGGATTTGAAGCGCAGGTACGCCCGCGTTCTGGTCTGGCCTGGAAAAATGGTGTCACAGTCCTTAATTCCCCTGGTACAATTGATGCCGATTACCGCGGTGAAGTTAAAGTCATTCTAATCAACCACGGCACCGAAGATTTTAATATAAGTCGCGGCATGCGCATTGCCCAGATGGTCATTGCGCCAGTTACCCAAATCGCATGGAACAATTGTAAAAGCCTTGATGAAACTGCGCGTGGTGTGGGTGGCTTTGGCTCAACCGGGGTCACATCATGACCAACACCGTAACCTTAATCATCGCTGGAACAGAGAGCACCATTGCCGCAGAAGACCTGACCATTGAACGGATCATTGCCGAAGCGCATTCACTAGGCTTTCAAGAGTTCAGTGTCTTTTGCAATGATAAGGAAATTGAAAAACCTGAAAATTTTAAAGTCATCGCTGGTGCCACCTATATCATCGCCTCTCCTGAAGATGCTATCAACCCTAGCGATATCACTTATTCGGAACACGAGGAAGACGATGGCGCTTAGTGATGACCAGCTAGAGCGATATGCCCGGCACATCATTCTCAAAGAAGTTGGTGGTCCCGGCCAGCAAAAGCTGATGAACGCAAAAGTTCTTGTGATCGGCGCTGGCGGTCTCGGAAGTCCAATTCTTATGTATCTGGCAGCAGCGGGTGTCGGCACAATTGGTATCATCGACGATGACACGGTTGATCTCAGCAATCTTCAACGTCAGATCATTCATATGACAGATAAGCTCGGTGATGATAAAACCGCGAGCGCCAAACAAATGATCTTGAGCATCAATCCAGACATCAATGTGCTCCCCTATCAAACGCGCCTCACTGAAGATAATGCCGAAGAGATCATGAAATCCTATGACATCGTCGCTGACGGCTGCGATAATTTCACCACGCGCTTTTTGGTCAATGATCTTTGTCTCAAGTATAAAAAGCCGCTCATCTCAGGGGCCCTTAGTCAGTTCGATGGCCAGCTGGCCACGTTTAAAGGCTATGAAGCGGATAAACCCTGCTACCGATGTCTTGTTCCGGATCATCCGCACGGCGTCTTAAGCTGTGCTGAAGCAGGGATATTAGGGGCGGTTGCCGGTGTAATCGGAACAATGCAAGCCACTGAAATTATTAAAGAAATCTTGAACCTTGGCGACAGCCTTGCTGGAAAGATTGTTATTTATGATGCCTTGAGCGCCGCAACCCGAACGATCAAACTCCCTAAAGATCCAGGCTGCAAATATTGCGCAGGCTGATTTATTAAGCCAACACCCGGTCCCGAGGACTATGCCCATCTAAAAAGGTTTTTACATTGATAAGCACTTTTTCGCCCATGGCGGCACGCGCTTCGTCGGTTGCTGACCCCATATGTGGAGCAAGAAGCGCATTTTCAAGCGCAACTAGTCTTGGATTAACATTGGGCTCGTTTTCATAAACATCAAGTCCAGCACCAGCGATTTTATTTTCTTCCAATGTTTTGATCAGCGCCTCCTCATCAACCACATCACCGCGCGCCGTATTGATCAGATAGGCGTGTTTTTGCATCAAGCCAAGACGTCGCTCAGACATAATATGACGAGTATCGGGTGTCGAAGGACAATTCAGGGAGATAATATTCATCTGGGTGATCATCTGGTCAAGGCTCTGCCAATAAGTCGCGCCGAGCTCTTTTTCAAGGCCCTCGTCAAGTTGGTGACGATTGTGATAATGGATATTTAGTCCAAATGCTTTTGCCCGCATCGCTACCGCCCGGCCGATACGGCCCATACCG